>CAKTWW010000019.1 GCA_934630855.1 uncultured Collinsella sp. | reverse complement strand
ACGCCGTCCATGTCAAAGATAACGGCGTCGAACGGAAATGCGGACACGGCACCCTCCCTAACAAAAAGGCGCCCGCAAGCGGACGCCCGAACCATGCACTATCGGCGATTCTAACCCAGCAGCTTGTCGAGTGCCACCGCGATGCCGTCTTCGTTGTTATTGGCGGTCACCATCTGAGCCACGGCCTTGACCTCATCGACGGCGTTACCCATGGCAACACCCGTGCCCGCCCACTCGATCATGGACTTATCGTTCTGGCCGTCGCCAAACGATACGACCTCGCTGGCATCGATGCCAAGCTTGGGCAGAGCGCCCTGAAGCGCACGTGCCTTATCGATACCGGGCGCCGTAAACTCAAAGTACCAGTCGGCCGTAAACATACCCGAAAGCGTCTCGGTAAAGGGTGCGTACATCTCCTCGTAATGCGCCTGCAGGTAGGCCGGATCGCCCGCGGTGAGCAGCTTGTCCACCGGATAGGCATCCGCGACCTCATGAAGGCTCTCGACCTCGCGAATCTTAAGGTCGCACGCATCGCGCTCATACTTGACGATGTTCTTCTGCGAGCCGTCGGGCAGCGTAATCATGCAGCGATACGAGTCCACGACATGCAGATCGCGACCGAGCGAGATCATGGGAATCACGTCAAAGTTGCGCAGGTGATCGAGCAGGCGGCGCAGCTCGTCGACCGGCATAGCCTGGTCAAACAGCACCTCGTCGGTCTGAGCATCGACCACGTGCGCACCATTAAAAGCCACCAGCAGGCCATCGTGGTTCTGAAGATCGAGCTCCTGTGCCAGGGCATGAAGGCCCCATGCGGGACGGCCCGAAGCCAGAATGAGCTTAATGCCCGACTCCTGCGCCGCGAGCAGCTTCTCGCGCGTGCGCGGGCTAATCACCTTCTGGTCGTTGGTGAGCGTACCGTCGATATCCATTGCGATGGCCTTGATTGCCATATGCGCCTCCTTGCATCGTTTTTCCGTGCACCATCTTATCCGAGCCGGGGCACGTTCGCACGGCGCAGCGCATGACGGTTGCAAAACCACCCCATTTGAAAGAAGTAAAAAAGTGCTTGCAAAGACGCATCCCGACATTTAAGTTAAAAAGGACCGTCGTTGCGGTTTTAAGTAGATCGAGCATATGCAGTTTGAGTTTTAGCGTGTAAGAGAAGGAAGATCGGCAAAGTACAACCCCAAGCGTAATGACAACTTAATGAGGTAACTGCCATATGTGAGGCATCCTGGGCATTGCTGTCTCGATTTTGAGCACAGTGCGCTCCGCCTTGCATGGGCAGTCCTACCCCGCCCCTGCAGCAACCGCCTCACGGGCTCATTGAAAACCGCATAGCACCCCAACGTCAGCACATCACCTACGGCAAGCACATCACACCTGACAACCGACACATCAACAAACAGCACGAACATCAACCGATTGGAGAAGCTATGACAACCTACCGTATTGAAGACGGCAATAAAGGAAGCGTCCTGGATGCCCGCATTGAGCGAGCATCCGCAAACAAATACGACGCCGCCTTTGCCGCCGCAACCATCAAGAACTTCGCGTCGCTATCGCTCGCGACGGTCTTGGCCGGCAAGCCTCAACTGCTGAAGCGCTGCATCAAAATCATGGGCGATCCCAACATTCGCAGGTTGACAGATCCCTATGCCCCAAATCGAGATAACGAGCCTCGCGTCCTTACTATGGGCTGCTTAGCCCATATGCTCACGGCACTCGACACGAAACTCAAGCTCGAATGGACACCCGACGAACGTTGCAAGCTCGAAATCAAGCGGGACGCCCTGTGCACTGCATTGTTCCTTCCGCTGAACGACCTCAAGCGCGGCAACGTCGAGCTCGATGCGCAGACCCGGCAAATGCAAATGCCCGGCACCGCGAGGCAGAAGACCCCAAGGCCCCGCGCGACCGTTATCGACCGCAACCGCCATAACCAGTTGACCGCGCAGTTTTCCATCGATGAGGCAGCCGTTAGAGCCTTGGTCGACACATTGTGCCTCCTGAGCGTCAACGAACTGTTCGAGGGCTATCTCGCCCTTGTCCCCGCGACGGCACCCAAGTCGGTGGCAAAAATCATCGAGACCTGCAGGCACCAGTTTGGGCGCCATCGCAACGACGAGGAAATGAACGCCAGCATCGTGCGGTACTACAAGGCCCATTACACAAACGGCGAACGCGCCCCAGTGGAGCATCAGCTACGACTCGCATACACCACGCCCATCGCAACGCTCCATCGCTTTGGAGCCCTTGACATCCGAGAGCCGCACGAACAGGCGGCCTGTCCCGAAACCGAGCTCGATCGCAGGCTCGGACGAACCCGATAGCTCGCCCGCTCTCGGCGGGCAGCAACCCATCCCACAACCCAACCAACCAGAAAGGAGTCCTCATGGACACTTGTCAATCCCCCATCATCAGCCCCCTCACCATGCGCGAATCCGCCCGAGGCATCACGCTCACCAGCATCTATGACGAGATGCTCGCCCGCCGCGAGCTCTCCGTCATGGGAAACATCGAAACCCCGATGGCCCACGACCTTTGCCAGCAGATCCGCCTGCTCGATGCCACCGACCCCTCCCTTCCCATCACCATATTCGTCGCCAGCACCGGAGGATGTGTGCGAGCGGGTCTTGCGATCTATGACACCATGCAGCTCGTATCGTGCCCCGTCCACACCGTCTGCCTCGAATTCGCTGCATCCATGGGTGCCGTGATCTTTATGGGCGGCGACGATCGCCGCATGGCTCCCCATGCAGAGCTCATGATTCACGACCCACTGATCCCCCAGGGGGCAGGCGGCTCGGCGCTTGCGATGCAGCAGACCAGCCGGCGCCTTATGCAGACCCGCAAGACCCTCACGCAGGTCCTCTCTGATCGCAGTGGTCTTCCGCTCAAGCGCATCCAGTCCCTCAGCGCAAAAGACACCTACCTTTCGGCCGAGCGCGCCGTCGAGCTCGGCTTTGCCCACGGAATCCTCTCGACCACCAAGGAGATCGCCCATGTCTAACCTCGCCAACCGATTCGCCGCATCCGAGTCCGCATCGACCACCATCCTCGCCAAAAATCGCTCGCTGTCCTGCGACACCCGCCAAACGGGGCTCAACAACAACGCACTCGTGATCGGCCCCTCGGGAGCCGGCAAGACCTGAAACGTCCTCAAGCCCAACTTGCTGCAGATGAACGCAAGCTATATCGTGCTCGATACCAAGGGCACGCTCTGTCGCGAAGTGGGTCCCGTGCTGGCGGCCCACGGCTACCTTGTGCAATGTCTCAACTTTGCCGACCTCAACAACGCCCCAACCCTTGCGCATGGCATCGAGCGCTGTGGCTACAACCCCCTGAGGCATATTCGCCGCAAGGCGGACGGCAGGCCCAACCAGCAGGACATCCTCTCGGTGGCAAAGGCAATCTGCCCCATCGAGGACAACAACCAGCCATTTTGGGACCATGCGGCAGCAAACCTGTTGTCGTGCTTCATCGCCTACGTCACAGAGCAGCTGCCCGCCGACGAGCAGACAATCTGCTCGGTCATCAAGCTCATCGAGCACCTGGAGGATGGCGCCACGGGTCGACTGCTTGACGACCTGATCACGACCGACCCCCAAAGCTATGCCCTATCGCTCTGGCGCCGCTACGCAATTACGCAAAGCGCCGAGCGCATGCATGCGAGTATCATCGGCATTCTTGCCGAAAAGGTCATGTGCCTGGGGTTCGACGGCGCGGCGCAGCTCTATCAGGAATGCCACCAGGCGGACTTCGCCTCCATGGGACACGCCCCTTGTGCCCTGTTTGTAACCGTGAGCGATATCGACCGCAATCTCGACCCGCTAACCAGCCTCTTTATTACGCAGGCGTTTATGGGCCTCATACGCGAGGCCGACAAGCAGCCCGATGGCAGCCTGCCCGTGCCCGTACGCTTTATGCTCGACGACTTTGCAAACCTGCAGATTCCCCAGATCGACAACGTGCTCTCGATTATCCGAAGCCGCAACATCTGGGCAACGCTGCTGCTGCAGTCGACCAATCAACTCGATGCGCTCTACGGGGAGGCGCGTGCACGCTCCATCATGGGCAACTGCGACGCGCATCTGGTGCTGGCGTTCCAAGACCCCGAGAGCGCCCGAGTGTTTTCCGACCGAGCCGACGCATTGCCCAGCACGCTTATGGCGACGCCGATCGATCGCTCATGGCTCTTTGTGCGCGGTCGCGCCCCCGAGCAGGTCGAACGCTTTAGGCTCGAAGACCATCCGCTGTACGGGGAACTGCCCGAAGCGCAGCGAGACACCACCCGGGTCGAATTCGCCCATTAACAACGCCGTGCAGTCCGCCACGCTCGACCGCAAACAGCAAGGGCCCGCATCCCAACGGATACGGGCCCTTGTCAGCTATGCGTAACTTATCGCAGCGAATCCTACTTGCGATGAGCGCGGTAGAACTCGATGAGCGCCTGGGTCGAAGCGTCCTGCTCGGCCTTGGCGGCGTCGTCATGGAAGGCCGGGGTGATCTGCTTGGCAAGCTGCTTGCCCAGCTCGACGCCCCACTGGTCGTAGGAGTCGATGCCCCAGACCGTGCCCTCGACAAACGTGATGTGCTCGTACAGGGCGATGAGCTCGCCGAGTGCGAACGGGGTCAGCGTGTCGCCAAAGATCGAGGTCGTCGGACGGTTACCCTCAAAGCAGCGGGCCGGGACGATCTGCTCGGGCGTGCCCTCGGCGCGCACCTCATCGGCCGTCTTACCAAAGGCGAGCGCCTTGGTCTGGGCCAGGAAGTTGCCCAGGAACAGCTCATGCACGTCCTGACCGCTGTCGGTTGCGGGATTGGCGGTGTTGGCGAAAGCGATAAAGTCGGCCGGAACCACCACGGTGCCCTGGTGCAGCAGCTGGTAGAAGGCGTGCTGACCGTTGGTGCCGGGCTCGCCCCAGAAGATCTCACCGGTATCGGAGGTCACGGCGCTGCCATCCCAGCGGACATGCTTGCCGTTGGACTCCATGGTGAGCTGCTGCAGGTAGGCCGGGAAACGGTGCAGGTACTGGCAGTACGGCAGCACGGCGTGGCTCTTGGAACCGAAGAAGTTGACGTACCAGACGTTGAGCAGGCCCATCAGCGCGACGGCGTTGTTCTCGAGCGGCGTGTTGCAGAAGTACTCGTCGATGGCGTGGAAGCCCTCGAGGAACTGCTGGAAGCGCTCGGGGCCGAGCACGACGATCAGAGACAGACCCACGGCGGAGTCAACAGAGTAGCGGCCGCCGACCCAGTTCCAGAAACCGAAGGCGTTGGCCGGATCGATACCGAAGGCCTCGACCTTGTCGAGCGCGGTGGAGACGGCGACGAAGTGCTTGGTCACGGCCTCGGCGTTCTGCTCATCGGAGCCATCGATGGCACCCTGGGCCTTGAGCTGCTCGAGCATCCAGGTCTTGACCTCGCGGGCGTTGGTGAGGGTCTCGAGCGTGGTGAAGGTCTTGGAGACGATGATCACGAGCGTGGTCTCGGGGTCCAGACCCTTGAGCTTCTCGGCCTGATCGTTGGGGTCGATGTTGGAGATGTAGCGGCAGTCGATACCGGCGTCGGCATAGGGACGCAGGGCCTCGTAGGCCATGACCGGGCCCAGATCGGAGCCGCCGATGCCGATGGACACCAGGTGCTCGATCTTCTTACCGGTAACGCCCTTCCACTCACCGGAGCGCACGCGCTCGGCGAAGGCATACATGCGGTCGAGGACCTCGTGCACGTCGGCGACGACATCCTGGCCGTCAACGATGAGCTGGCCCTTCTCGCTTGCCGGACGGCGAAGCGCGGTGTGCAGGACGGCGCGGTCCTCGGTGGTGTTGATGTGCTCGCCGGAGAACATGGCGTCGCGGCGCTCCTCGAGCTTCACCTCGCGGGCAAGATCGCACAGCAGCTTGACGGTCTCATCGGTCACCAGGTTCTTGGATAGATCGAAGTGAAGGTCGCCGGCGTCAAAGCTCAGCTTGTTCACGCGGTCGGCGTCAGCAGCGAACCAGGCCTTAAGATCGATGCCCTCGGCCTCGAGCTTCTCCTGATGGGCCTCGAGCGCCTTCCAAGCGGCGGTCGACGTAGCGTCGATAGGTGCGGCAACAGTTGCCATAAAGTCCTCCTCAGCATACGGGCGCACTCCTCCATGCGCCCGGATAATCAGATGCCCTTATTCTAACGCAGGTCAAGACCGTAATCAGCGAGCGTTGCCAATCTGCCCACAGACGGCGACTGACCAAAAAGGGGCAGGTTTATTTTGGCAGGTCAAACGCTTTACCTACCAAAATAAACCTGCCCCTTCCTGGCAGGTATTAGGCGAGCATCAGGCTGAAGATGCGTGCGACGGCATGCTCGTCGAGCGGGAGATAGCCTCCCACGGTGCCGGCGCGACCGCCGGCAAAGCACGTCTCGCTCGCCAGCGAGGGAATATCCTCGAGCTTGCCGTCCACCTCCTCGAGTGTCGTCGGCATACCCAGTGAAGCAAAGAACGAACGCTGGGCCTCAACGCCGGCACGAGCAGCAGCCATATCGTCGGTCTCGTCCACGCCCCAAACGCGGCGCGCCAACTGAGCCAAGCGCGGCACCGCGGCAGCATCGACATCCAGGTAATACGTGAGCACCGCCGGAATCACCACGGCGAGTCCCGCGCCGTGCGCCACACCGTAGCGCGACGACAGGGCGTACTCGATATCGTGACTCGCCCAGTCGTGCTTACGATCGGCGCCGGCGATGCCGCAGTGCGCCAGCGTTGCTGCCCACATAAGGTTGGCGCGCGCATCGTAGTCTCGTGGATCTTCCGCAACGGGCGCCGCCTCGTCGATAATCGATAGCATCAGGCCCTCGATCATGCGGTCGGACACCCCGACGGCGGTACTTCTGCTCATGTATCGCTCCAGCAGATGCGAATACATATCGGTGATACCGCATGCTGTCTGATATGCCGGCAGAGTTTCGGTCAGCTCGGGATTTAAGATGCTAAACGTCGGCAGCAGCACCGACGAGGATGTCTCGCGTTTGAGCATCGAGCCATCCTGCGTGATCACCGAATCGGGCGAGGCCTCGGAACCGGAAGCCGCGATGGTAAGCACGCAACCGACCGGCAAGGCCCGATCGGGCGTACGGTCGCCGCCGTAAAAGTCCCACACGTCACCCGGATAACGCGCGCCGGCAGCAATGGCCTTCGCGGTATCGATAACGCTGCCGCCGCCAAGCGCGAGAATAAAGTCCACGCGCTCATCGCGCACAAGCGATATGCCCTCGTAGACCGTGCTCAGCAGCGGGTTGGGTTTGACGCCCTTAAGCTCAACGTGATCGAGCAGCGCCCGATCGAGCGAGTTGAGCACGCGCTCCAGCAGGCCCGACCGCTCGACCGAGCCGCCGCCAAACAGCACGAGCACCTTGGTGCCGCCGTAGTGCGCGACAAGCCGGCCCGCCTCGCGCTCGGAACCAAAACCGAACACGAAGTGTGTGGGCAGGCGGTACGAGAAATCCTCCATCACAACCACGCCTTAAAGCGGTCGTAGCGAAACGCCGAGACATCGAGCGTCGTGGGCTCGTCGCACACCAGCTCGGACAGCAGTAGGCCCACAATCGGCGAGATGCCAAATCCGTGCCCGGTAAAGGCACAGGCGATGGTCAAGCCCGGAACCTCGTCAATCTTCGAGATCACCGGCACGCCATCGGCGCTCTCGTCCTCCCAGCCGGCCCAGGTTCGCACGATCTTGGCATCGGCCAGACGCGGAATGTAGCCCATGATAGCGCGGCACTCAGCCGGTGCCGTTATGCTCGAGGTGGGACGGCCGCCAAACGCGCCGTTCGACTCCTCCAGACCCGAGCTGCCGCCAAAGACAAACGAGCCATGCGTCGTCTGATGTCCGTAAAAGTCACCTGTGGCAACGCCGAGCATCTGCGGAAACATCGTGGGCTCGGCCTCGGTGACCAGGCACTCGATAAGCGATCCCGTCATGGGGATGTCGATGCCCACGCTCGCGGCGATACCGCGGCTGCCCAGGCCCGCCGCCAGCAGCACGTCGTTAGCCGTAAAGGTGCCAATGTTGCACTCGACGCCCGCGACGCGGCCGCGCACCTTGCGCAGGCGCTTGACCTCGACGCCCGTCACGAAGCGCACGCCGAGCGCCTTGGCCGCGCGATAATACGCGAGCGTGGTGCGCATGGGGTTGGCATGTCCATCCGTAGGGCACCACGAGGCGCCGATGACCTGGTCGGACAGGTACGGGTTGATCTCGCGCACCTCCTCGGGTCCGATCATCTTCATATCGAGCCCCAGGCCCTGCGACATGCTCGCCAGCTTACGAAGCGTCTGCAGGTGCTCCTCGGTCTTGCCCAGGCGCAGGTTGCCGCGTTTGACGTACTCGACGTCGGCGCCCAGCTCGTCGGACAGCGAAGGCCAAATGTTCTCGACGGCATACATGGCAAGCGGCAGCTCGCGACCATCGCGGCCGCTCTGGCGAACGCCGCCGCCGTTGCGCGAGCTCGCGCCCTCGCCCACATTGGGCTCGCGGTCGAGCACCGTGACGCAGCGGCCCTTCTTGGCCAGGTTGTACGCCGCCGCGCATCCGATCACGCCGGCGCCGATAATGACGACATCGCAGGCGACGTCGGTGATATCTGCATAAGTTCCCGCCATGGCTACGCTCTCCCCTCTTCACCGTTGCCTAGCACGCTCATCTCGATCGGGCGCATGGGCGCTCGCGAGGTCTCGGGCTCCAAAAGCGCTACCGCCGGTGTGCCTGTAAGCTCCGTGGCCATAATGCGGCGCACGAGCTTGGTGCAGCTCTGTCCCTGGCACAGCCCCATGCCTTGACGTAAATAACGACGGATCTCAGTCATGGTGTACATGCCGTCGTGGATGGCGCGGCGAATATCGCCCTTGGTCACCTCTTCGCAACGGCACACGAGCACGTCGTCATCGGGCGCGGGCACGTAGGGCCCCAAGTCAATCGCAGCACGGTCGAGCGGCTCGCCCGGTTCCTTGTAAAAGTTCACGGCCTCACTCATGGCAGGCCACCTCCTCGGTCTCCTCAGCAGGCTTGAACATGCGCGCCGTCATGGCAAACTCCTTGGGCACGCTCATGGTCACAAGCGCCGTCTTGTCAAACGCCTTGACGCTGCGCACGCGCACCACCTGGGCATCGCACACCGGCTCGCCCGAGCGGCTCAGCGCACATCCGCAATCGCCCACCTGCGGCAGCGGATAGAACTCGTAGGGCAAAGTGACCGTCGCGGTGCCGTCGCCGCAGTCCTCATTGACCAAAAAGATCGACTGACCGGGGCAGCTGGCCACGCACATGCCGCAGTCGATACAATGCGAATCCTCGACCACGATCGGCAGCGATGTAATGTGCTCGCCAATGGAGATGCAGCCCTTTTTGCAGGCATCCTGGCACGGATTACAGGGGATGTTCTGCGTGCACTCGATCACCGGATGCACGCCTGCCATATGCGTCACGCCGGGATAGCTGTCGAGCTCCTCGTCGGCAAGGTAGCCATGGCGCAGCAGATGCTGCGAGACCGGACAGCCCTCCTCCGTGGTCTCGATCTTCTTGCCACGATTCTTGGGTGCAAACATGCCCTGGCGCAGCGTGTCGAGCGAAGCCTCGAGCTTGTCCTCGGACTCGTCGGCATCCACCGCGTCGGTGTAACCCAGATACTCGGCAATCGCCACGCCCGAGATACGGCCCTCGATCATGGCAGAGCTTGCCTCTTCAATACCCGCGACATCGCCCGAGACATACACGCCGGGCACACTCGTTGCGCCCTTCTCGTCGCACACCGGGACATAGCCGCCGCGCTTGGGGTCATCGACCATCTCGCATCCGGCCATCGAGAGCAGCTGGCTCATGGGAGACAGGCCCACGGCCACGCAGATCGTGTCCACGTCAAAGTGCTTTTCGGTACCGGGAATAACCTGCCAGTGTGCATCGACCTCGCCGATCGTCACACCGGTCACGCGGTCGTCGCCCTCGGCGGCCACCACAGTATGTGACAGGTAGAACGGCACGCCGCAGCGGGCCACCTTGGCCGCATGCACGCCATAGCCGCCCACGCGCGGTGCCGCATCGACGAGCGCGACCACGTCGCAGCCAGCCTGCAGCAGCTGGAACGACACGACCAGGCCAACGTTGCCCGAGCCGACCATGAGCACGCGGTCGCCCGGCTTTACGCCATGCAGGTTCATCATGGTCTGTGCGGCGCCGGCACCGATCACGCCGGGCAGCGTCCAACCGGGAAAGTTGAGCGTGTTCTCGGCCGCACCCGTGGCGACCAGGACGGCGTCGCCCTTCACATGGCGCACGACATCGCCCACGCGCACCACGACCTCGCGGCCCTCGTACAGGCCAATTACCGTAGCATCGAGCACCACATTGACGCCTGCCGCATCGGCCTCGGCAAGCAGCTCATCGCCAATGCGAAAACCGCGAACCTTAGCGCGATGCTCCTTAGAGCCAAAGAACTTGTGAATCTGCTTGAACAGTTGACCGCCGGGACGGGCATTCTCATCAAATACGACAACATCGAGCCCACGCTTGGCAGCCTCGATGGCAGCGGAAAGGCCACTGGGGCCGGCGCCGACCACGACCAGATCATGACGCTCCATGCTACTCAGCCTCCTTTACGGCAGCAGGGCTTGCGGCGGCCTCGGCAACCAGAGCCTCGGCACGCGGGTCATCCAAATCGAGCGGGGCGACGCCGTCCTGCGTGCGTACGTCCATACCGGCGACGAGCGGCGTCATGCACGTACGCACGTTGGGCTTGCCGTCCACGACCATGACGCAGTCGGTGCAACGGCCGATAGCGCAAAAGATGCCGCGCGGCTCATGACGCTTGGCGGTAAAACGATGGACCTCGACGCCGGCGGCCTTGAGCGCCATGGCGATCGGTTCGCCCTCGTACCCTTCCATCTCAACGCCGTCATAGGTAAAAACGACTCGACTCCCCTTGCTGGGAGCACCCAAAATGGGATGTTCGACAATCCTGGACATGGCACCACCAAACCCCTCTCGTCTATCGGTTACCAACAGCGCCTATCCTACGATTCACCCTGTTAACGAGCGGTTTCCGGTCGATTACCATTCAAACCGAAACAATGGGGACGGCAATAAAAAAAGGCAAGGGGGACCATCCCCTTGCCTTTTCGACGGCGCCATCGCACCGCATATGTCGCATGACAAGTTACGCCAGCGCGGGCGTATCCCAAAGCATGAGTTCCTGGCCCAGACCCATCTCGACTGCCTTGCGGTAGATCGTGGTGCCCCAGCTCACGTCCTCGGTGTTGATGCCGCCGATGCTAAAGAAGTAGATGTCGTCCTCGCTCGTGCGGCCAGGGTCGACGCCGCGCACGATGTCGCCCAGATCCACCACGCGCTCACGCGGCAGCATGCCGTAGTCGACCATATCGACCCACTCGTTGCCGAGCGTGCCGCACACGTCAAAGCGGCCGATCTCGTCGCGCCAGTCCTCGTACATGGGATACAGGTCGGTCACGCACTTCCACTCGCCCTCGATAAACGGCTCGCGGTCAGCATACAGATCGCTCGGGGCGCAAATGAGCGCACCGGGCTTGACCCACTCGCGCTTGACGCGCGGATACGTCTCGATGCCGCCATTCTCGTTGGTGGCGACGCTCACCAGGTCGCTGTCGCGAATAGCCTCTTCCTCGGTATCGACGATCTGCACGTTTTTAATGCTCGGGAAGTTCTGATGCACGTAATCGACGTAGGACTCCAGCGAGCGACGCCCACGACCCTTGACCTTGACAGTCTCGATGTCGGGACGCTCCATCAAAAACGAGCGCAGCGTGGTTTTGTTCATCACGCCCGGGCCGATAATGCCCACTGTGTGCACGTCCTTGCGCGCCAGATAGCGCACACCCACGGCAGGAACGGCCGCCGTACGATAACTGCTGATAAGGTTTGCGCTCATCAGCGCCAACGGCGCACCCGTATCGGGATCGTTGAGCATGAGCGTCAGAATCGAGCGCGGCAGACCCTTCTCGCGGTTGTTGACGTTGGAGCCGTACCACTTAAGGCCGCACATGTTGTAGCTGCCGCCCAGGTAGGAACACATGGCCATAAAGCGGCGGTCGGGACCGGCAACGGGCATGTTGGGAAACGGCGAGCTCTCGGGGAAGTCCAAAAAGGCGCCGTGACTGTTCTTGTTCTTGCCGCTCATGCGATAGTCGCCCAAGCTCAACAGCTTAAACTGGTCCTCCATCACATCGATGCAGTGCGCCATGTCGGTCGCGCCCGCCTTGATGATATCGGGCTCCGAAAGAAACCTAAAATCGACTTCGGTCGAATTACTCATATCGATCTATCCCTTCAGATTCGTCCAGATCTTGTCGTACTTGCGCAGCACCTTGGGCGGCAGCGCCTCGGTGCGGCGACCGTGCTTAAACACATCGGAAGGCACGTTCTCGACCGGGTTGTTTTGGAAATCCTCGTCGAGCAGCTTGATGGCCTCGGTGTTGGGCTGCACGTAGGGGTAGTCCTCCGAGACCACCTTGGCCACCTCGGGGCGCAGCATGTAATTGATAAACTGCAGCGCGTTGTCGTAGTGCTTGGCACCCTTGGGGATACACCAGTTGTCGGTGCCAATACCGCAGCCCTCGCTGGGAAACGCCACCTGAATCGCCGGGTTATCGCGCTGTGCCAGGGCAATCTCGGCCGTCCAGATAATGCCGGCGATGCAGTCGCCCGACACCAGCGCGTTACGGGGACTGTCGGAGTCGTACAGCTTAAAGTTCGGTTTAAATATAGCCGCCTGCTCGGCAATCTTGGCGATACTCTCGTCGTCTTCCTCGTTGCCGGTGAGCCCCACCGTCATGCCAGCGACGGCCAACACCTCGCGAAAGTCGTTCAGCGTCACGATATTGCTGCGAAACTTCTCGTCGAGCATATCGGTAAAGCTCTCGGGCTTATCGACCTCATCCTCGTTGTAGGCAATGGCGGTGCAGCTGCCCATAAACGGGATGGAATACTTGTTGCCGGGATCGAACTCCTGGTCCATGTACTGCGTGCCGATATTGCCCCTGTTGGTGAGCACCGAAAGGTCGAGCGGCTCCAGCAGCCCCTGTGCAATCAGGCTCTTCACCATGTAGTCCGTCGGCTGCAGGATATCGTAGGTGCCTTCGTTTTCGGTCCTCACCTTGGCCAGCATGTCCTCGTTAGACGAGTACAAATACTGGTTGATGTGGATGCCCGTCTCTTTCTCAAAGCCCTCGAGCACCGAGTCGGGCACATATTCGGTCCAAATGAAGATGTTGAGCTCGTTGGGGTTGTCGGACTTTCCGCAACCCGTCAGACCACCCGCGGTGCCAGCCGCAAGGCCGGCAGCGGCCAGGCCCAGCGCCCCGCGCAGAAACTGTCGGCGCGAAATCCGCTGCCTGTGGAAGGCCTCCATCACATCGAAGTCGCCCATGTTCTAGCGCCCCCTTTCCTGGCTCAGCTTGGCTGCGGCGCGGCGCTCGCGCCATTTGTCGATCATGCCGCTCTGGGTAATCACCACGATGGCGACCGTTCCCAGTAAAATCAGCGTGGACAGCGCGTTCACATCGGGCACCACGCCGCCCTTAATGGACTGCATCACCTTGAGCGGGAAGGTCAGGTCCTGGCCGTAGACAAAGTAGGACACCACGACGTCGTCAATCGAAAGCGTAAAGGACAGCAGCGCGCCGCCGGCAATGCCCGGGGCCAGCATGGGAAGCGTCACCTTAAAGAACGTGACCAGGCGGTTGGCACCCAGGTCCATGGACGCCTCCTCGAGCGACGGGTCGTAACCATCCAGACGGGCGCGGACGTTAAAGATCACAAAGCTCACGCAAAAGGTGACGTGCGCGATGATTAGGCCCACCATGCCGCGGGGTACACCGACCTTTACGTAGACCAGCAGCAGCGAGATGCCCATGACGATCTCGGGGATAACGACCGGGATGTACAGCAAGCTGTCGATCAGGTTGCGCCCGGGAAACTTATAGCGGTACAGGCCCACAGCACTCAGCGTGCCCAGTGCCGTCGCCAGCACCGTCGTGGTGATAGCGAGCAGCATGGTGTTTCCAAAGCTTGCCAGCAGCGGACCGTTCTGGAACAGATGCACGTACCAGCGCAGGCTAAAGCCACCCCAGCTCAGATACGGCTTCTCGGTGTTGCCGTTAAACGAGTTGGCAACCACGATCACAATGGGCAAAAACAGAATCGCATAGATCAGGGCGCAAAAGACGATGCCCGTTCCACGGCTCAGCTTATGCTTCGTTTGACGCTTGATCGCCATGGTCTACACCCCCAGGCTTTCCATATCGCCGCCGGCCTTTTGGTAGATCTTGACCAGCAGCAGCGTAATAGCGATGAGCAGAATCGAAAGCGCGGCTCCCAGGGGCCAGTCGTTGGCGCTTTGGAACTGGCGCTGAATGAGGTTGCCGATAACGTCGGCATTGCCGCCGCCCAGGATGTCCGAGATATAGAACGCGCCCAGGCTAGGGATGAACACCATGATGCAGCCCGAGAAGATGCCGCTCATGGTCTGCGGAATCACGACCTTAAAGATCGTGGTCAGCATGTTGGCGCCCAGATCGAAGCTCGCCTCGATCTGCGACTCGTCGAGCTTTTCGATAGCGGCGTAGAGCGGCAGCACCATAAACGGAAACATGTCGTAGGCCATGCCAAAGACCGTGCAGGCCTGGTTGTACAGGAACTGGATGGGCTCGCTCGTCGCACCGATCGCCATCAAAAACGTATTGAGCTGGCCGGTCGCCGAAAGAAACGTTCGCCAACCGTAGATGCGCACCAGCGAGTTCGTCCAAAACGGGATGATGATCATCATGTACAGCAGCGTCTTTTTGGACTTAAACGTGCGGCTGATCAGGTAGCTAAACGGATAGGCCAACACCAGGCAGATGGCGGTGGAGATGGCAGCGATCAGGATGGACTGCCCGTAGATCTTGAGGTACTCGGGGTCCAGCATGGCCTGGAAGTTATCGAGCGTAAAGCTGTAGACCACGTTGTAGTACTGATCGGTGGAGCAAAAGCCCATGATCAGGATGTAGAGCAGCGGCACCGCGATAAACGCGAGCAGCCACAGGGTGACGGGGCCCACGGTGACCAGCGCCGGCAGCGTGTTGGAGCGAAAACGACGATGACGCTCGATACGGGCGGCCTCGACGTCGTGCTCGGTGGCGGCAACGGTCGCCGCCATAGTTGCGGTATCGGACATAGCTGTCGCCCCCTAACGCATCTCGGCATTCTCGAGTGCCGAGAAAAAGACCTGGTCGAGCGTCTTAATGGTGCGGGCATCCGCCGGATCCCAGTACAGATAGACCGGGCCGTTCTCGGGCAGCTCGTCACCGGCCAGACGCTCCAGGCGCACTTCCTGGCCATCAGGCAGCACCACGATCGCCTTAATCATGGAGCCCACGTACACCTGCTCGCGCACCGTGCCCATAAGCGAGAAGCCGTCGCGCGGCTCGAGCGCAAACTGCATGCGCTCCGGACGCACCGACACGGCCACGAGCTCGCCAAAGTGAAAGCCCTTGGCATCGGAGCGAATCGTGCCGGACTCGAGCGAGATCTCGAGCCCATCGGGCGTATCGGCCGAGACCATGCCCTCAAACAGGTTGGTCTCGCCAATGAACGTGGCGACGAACTTGCTGGCCGGTGCCTCGTAGATCTCCTTGGGCGTACCGATCTGCTCCAGTACGCCGTCATGCATGATAGCGATGCGGTCGCTCATGGTAAGCGCTTCCTCCTGGTCGTGCGTGACGTAGAGGAACGTGATGTTGAGCTTGCGCTGGAGGCGCTTGAGCTCGAGCTGCATCTGCTTACGCAGCTTGAGATCGAGCGCACCCAGCGGCTCGTCGAGCAGCAAGATCTTGGGTCGGTTGACCAGGGCGCGGGCAATGGCAACGCGCTGCTTTTGGCCGCCGGACAGCTGATCGGGTTTGCGGCCCTCAAAGCCGCCGAGCTGCACCAGGTCGAGCATTTCCATCACACGCTCGCGAATCTCGTCCTTGGGAACCTTCTTCATCCTCAGGCCATAGGCGACGTTGTCGAAGATGGTCATGTGCGGAAACAGCGCGTAGCTCTGGAACACGGTGTTCACGTCGCGCTCGAACGGCTCCTTATCGGCCACATTGGTGCCGGCAAGCAAAATCTCGCCCGTCGTGGGCTGTTCAAAGCCGGCGACCATGCGCAGCGTCGTCGACTTGCCCGAGCCGGACGAGCCCAGAATCGTCAGGAACTCGCCCTCCTGCACATCGATGGACAGGTCTTTGACCACATGGTTCTCGCCGTAGAACTTGTTGATGCTCTTAATCTGAACGAGTGGTTTGGTACCAGGCATGGCAATCGCCTTCTCTCGATCCATCTACCTACAGAGCGGCGTTGCCACGCTCGCCGGTACGGATTCGCACGGCATCGGCAATATCGCGGATAAAGATCTTGCCGTCGCCCACACGACCGTCGGCCATGCGCTCGCGAACGGCCGAGATAATGGTCTCGACATCCTGGTCGCGCACGACCACACTCGCCTGGATCTTGGGCAGCAGGTTGATGTTGATCTTGAAGCCGCGAATCTCGTTGACGCCATCGGTCGAGGCGCCCTTCTGCGTGCCACAGCCCATAACGGACGAAACGGTCATACCGCCGCAATGCACCTCGTCAAGAATGGCCTTCAGGCTCTCGAGCATCTCCGGGCGAATGATGAGTACCAGTTCCTTCATGGTTTTCTCCCCTCTTCGGTGGCGGTGAGCGCGCCTGTGCGCGTTCGTTGTTGGGGATTATGCGAGCCAAAATCGCCCGTTTTATTAACGGAGTGTTTTGAAACACGGGTGACGCTGAGCGTTTACGCCTGTGCAACATAGGTCGCAAGCTGGCAATATGCTCGAAATGCAAACGAAACGCCGGTCGCGCGGGGTCTGTCCGCACGACCGGCGTTCTTTAATTGCATGAATGGGGCGCTTGCCCAGCGACCTACGATGCGCTTGCGAGGTTCACGATAACCACGCCCGCGACGCACAGGCCAAGACCCACGAGCATCATGGGGCTCAGGTGGTCTCCAAAGACCAGCACCGAAATGACCGAGGTGGCGACGATACCCGCAGCGCACCATGTGGCATAGGCGCTCGCGAGGTCGAGCACGTTAAGCACGAGCGAAAACAGGTAGAAGCTCAGACCGTACAGCACAATTGTCGCCACACTGGGCGCCAGCACGGTAAAGCCATGCGTGGCCTTGAGCGCCGACGATGCGCCGATTTCGCAGGCAATGGCTACCGCCAACTGCACATATGGCATATTGTCCTCCTACGCTGCAGCACACACGCTACCGAGCAGCTCGCGCAAGGGAGAGCCGATGCCCTCCAGCAGTTCGGGGGCGATGATGGCAAAAACAGGGACCTCGCCAGCGCCTACGACCTCGGGCACCTTTCCCTCCGAGACAATGCAGCCGTAGGGAACGAAGCCGTCCTCGCCGGCATCGAGCACGGCCATGCGACGGGCGAGTTCACGCGCAAAGCCGGCGGTATCGGCATCGCCGATCGCCAGAACAAAGTCGACACCCTCATCGGTCGCCAGGGCTACGGCCTCATCGACCAGTTCGTCTCCACCGTCGCCCCCGACCGAGCCGCAGCGAAAGAGCACACGCTCGAGCAGGGCCCGATCGAGCGAGCCAAGCGCCGCCGAAACGAGCTCATCGCTCGTATGCTTATCACCGCCCAGCACGACCAGCACCTTGGTACCGCCGTAGTGAGCAACCAGACGCCCGCACCAGCGAGCCACGTCCCCGTCCGCAACCAAGCGTGTCGGCATACCAAACCCGTAGTTGACCATCATCCCCACAACCCTTCCGTGCTTTATGGTGGTATCGATCGTTAGGCCCATGCTACGAAGCGAGCTTTTCCGAGCTGTTTCGCGCTCTTTAGGGCTGCGTTAAAAACCGATGGGACTTTACGGGGGGCAACCGAGCGATCAAGGCGTCAAAAGCCCGGCGACAAGATGCACAAACAGAACGAGCCAAGCAAACGAAAGGCAGAAACCGCCCAGTACATCCGAGGCATAGTGCACGCCCAGATAGATGCGGCTAACGCCCACCGCAAAGATGACAAACGCGAGCGCGACCTCGATGGCGGCGCCAAACGGAAGGCCACACGCGCCGCATCGCACCAACCATACCCCATAGCCATAAAACGCCATGGCCGCCATCGAGTGTCCCGAGGGAAAGCTCAGCCCCGGAGCTTCAACGAGGCGAAACCCCTGGGGACGCGGCCGACGGACCAACACCTTAAGGAGCTGATCGACAACGCTGATGGCGCCGACATTAACAGCTGCGCAAATAACCCAAAACCGGCAGGGCACCCAAATAAACGCAACGATCAATACGGCGGCGATACATGGCCACGACGCCAAGTTCGAGATGCCCTTCATCACAACCGTCAGCGCCGGCGACCGAAGCCTCTCAACAAACAGCAAGTAGCCCAACTCATCGATTCTCATAGTCTGGCCTTTAAGCACCTTGGTCAGGAGGCAAACAAAAACAAGAAGGCAGAGCGCGGCCAGCACCAAAAGCGCAAGATCACCCATATCGACGGTCATCCATATCCCCTCAGCGTATTCAACACATCAAGGCTACCGACCCACCGTAAGCACGATGTAAACCGACCAAAAAGGGACAGGTTTGTTTTGGCAGGTCAAGCGTTTTACCGACCAAAATAAACCTGTCCCTTTTTGGTCGGTTTTGACGGTGTTCGCGTGAGCGGGTATTATCGAACAGGTATTCGATAGGAACATGTGTTTGATGGAAGGGTACGGATGGCGCACGGGCAGCACACCTATATCTGCATCGACCTCAAGACGTTTTATGCCAGCGTCGAGTGCGTCGACCGTGGACTCGATCCGCTCACCACCAACTTGGTCGTTGCCGACGAATCACGCGGACGCACGACCATCTGTCTCGCCATCACGCAGGCCATGAAGGACCTCGGGATACATAACCGCTGTCGACTGTTCGAGATTCCCGATGGTATCAACTACATCAAGGCCGTGCCACGCATGCAGCACTACATGGAAGTGTCGGCACGAATCTACGGCATCTATCTGGAATACGTGAGTCCGCAAGACGTTCACGTCTACTCGATCGACGAGTGCTTTATCGACGTGACGCCCTACCTGGACCTCTATCACACCGATGCGAAAGGCTTCGCTTGCATGCTTCGCGACGAAGTTCTGGGGCGCACCGGCATCACAGCAACGGTCGGCATCGGCCCCAACCTATTCCAGGCCAAGGTGGCGCTCGACATAACCGCCAAGCACGTACCCAGCCGCATCGGCGTACTCGACGACGAGACTTTCCGCAAGGAGATCTGGCCCCACCGCCCCATCACCGATATCTGGGGCATCGGCCCCGGCGTGGCGGCGCGGCTCGAGAAGTACGGCGTCTATGACCTGATGGGCGTTGCGGCACTCGACGAAAACCTGCTCTACGACGAGCTCGGCGTCAATGCCGAGTATCTCATCGACCATGCCTTTGGTCGCGAGCCGACAACCATCGCCGATATCCAGGCCTATCGTCCGCAGGCGACCTCGACCACCACGGGACAGGTGCTCTCGAAGGGCTATGCCTACGAACAGGCTTATACCGTCTTGCGTGAGATGGTCGATGCCGCCGTGCTGGACCTGATCGACAAGCACGTAGTGTGCGACAGCATCTCGCTCTTTGTAGGCTATGCGAGCGAACGCGCCGACATACGCCGACTCGATGCCAGCGGCACGGCGCAGTATATAGACGGCTGCGGGCATCTTCGATCGAGCACCTCGGGCATCGAGCCCGCAGCGACCGACGGTCCCAAGCTCGCGCCCCGCGCGCCCAAGCCCGTCCAGTGCGACGACGAGCGCAGGCGCTTGGTGCGAGCGGCACAGGCGATCGACGGCGTCTTCGTGGGAGAGCACGGCGGCAAACCGCGCGGCGGCTATGCCGCGCTCTTTGCACACTCCAACGCCTCGCGCAAGCTGCCCGAGCGCACCAATTCATTTAAGAAGATCATGGGGTATTTCGATGACCTGTGGGCGCAAACGGTCGACCCCAAGCGACCGGTCAAGCGCATCAATCTGGGCTTCGGCAACCTCATGCCCGAGGAATTTGCCACCATCAATCTGTTTAGCGATGTCGAGGCCGATGAGCGCGAGCGCGACCTGGCGCGCGCCGTGTTGGCCGTTAAAGGCAAATATGGCAAGAACGCCCTGGTCAAGGGATTGAGCTTTACCGCCGGCGCCACCGCGCGCGAACGCAACGATCAAGTTGGAGGGCATCGTGCCTAAGCCCAAACAGCAGCCCATAAAGCCACCGACCGCCTTCGAGCGCTTGGCGGACCCCGAGGGAAGACGCCGCGCCGCCGACCCCAACCTCACTGCCAACGGCGCCGTGCGCGCCAACCGCGCCGCACAGTTTATGCCCTTTGCGGCGTTGACGGGATACTACGAACTCGTTCGCAAGCAGGAGATCACCGTTGAGCCCAAGTGCGAATTGACGGAAGAAAAAGCCCTCGAGCTTTCGCATAAGCTCGAGGGTCTCAAACGCGGCGATTTGGTTCGAGTCACCTATTACGATACGTACGGCTATCGTGCCCGTACCGGCATCCTCGACGAGGTGCTCCCCACCTTCAAGCTACTCAAGCTCAAAGACATCGCCATCGACTTCGACGATATCCAAGACGTTGAGCTGCGCGGACGAGCCTAGCGACGTTTTCCGCGCTAGACACGCGCCCTACAGTTTCATGACGTAGTAGCCCGCATCCTTCACGGCCGTCTCGAGGACGTCACGATTGATCGGCTGTTTAGCGCGCACGCGTGCCGTGTGGTCCGCATACGTCACCGTTGCCCACACGCCGTCCAGCGCATTGAGGGCATTGGCCACGTTCTGAGCGCAGCCGTCGCAGCTCATGCCGCCGATGAGCAGCTCATCGCTATAGGGATAGTGCGACGCATCGGTATCCGCCACAACGACCTTTTTGGCCTTCTTGCCGCACGCACCATCGCTGCAGCAGCTTTTCCCGCGCGTCGAGGCGGCAATGCGACGCAGTCCAAAAAACATGCCGATGGCAATGACGGCCAGCACGATGAGGTTCGCAGGGTTGAGCAAGTCACTCATGCGCTCCCCTTTCCAAGCAGTCTTATCTAGATACCCCCATGGGGTATCCCCATCTTAACTCAAAATCATGTCCGTTCGGTCAATTAGTTTCCCTACTCAAACTTTTCTGTTGACCATGGCTTACTTTCGTGTATAAGTTTTCCTAGGCTAACACGAAAGGACGGGCAGCGGCGCTATGACTCGAACCATAGACATCCCCACGTTTCAGGCGGCAGTCGTGCGCAACTGCTCCCCCACGCTCGCGGGCATTAAGCCGGCATCGCTCTTTACCTATCCAGGCACCTACGCCCACGGTGATGGCTCGAGCGCAACCGCGGCAATTGAAGATCGCCGAACACGTCTGCTCAACGTTATCGCCCAGTGCAATCGTGAACTTGACCCACTCGGCATCCACCTGAGCGTTTTGGTGTGGCGGCCCTGCGGAGCGCTCGTTTACGTGTACCGACCCAAAAGCCTCGCCGCCTACTTCGCGGACCCGCGCGCCCAGACGGCGCTCGCCAAGGAAGGCTACGACACGGGCGACCTCGCGACATGCCTCGTGCATCTGGCATCGCGCATCACACTCGCGAGCAATAACGCCGCGGAATGTGCCTGTAGTCAGGCTCGATGCGCGCTGGCCCAGCAAGCCAGCTGCAGCAACGACTGCACCTGCGAGTTTCCGCACGAAATAGGCTATTTCCTGGGATACCCCTACGACGACGTGCACGAGTTTATCGCCCAGCGCGGCGAGAACTACAAGGTCTTTGGGGCCTGGAAGGTCTACACCAACGTCGAACAGGCGCTTGCGACGTTTGATGCCTACCGCGCCTGTACCCAATACCTCACCTTCGTCTATCAGCAGGGCTGCAGCCTGGCGCAACTTGCCCAGGCAACCCGATAGAGCATACAAGCCGCGGTTACGCGCCGCACAACCGAAAGGACAAAACATGAGCAAGATCGCCGTCGTCTACTGGAGCGGCACGGGCAACACCGAGGCCATGGCAAATCTCGTCGCCGAGGGCGCCACGTCCGCAGGCGCCGAGGTCGAAGTTATCCCCTGTGCCGACTTCTCTGCAGATAAGGCAGCCGGCTACGATGCCTTCGCTTTCGGCTGCCCCGCCATGGGCTCCGAGGAGCTCGAGTACGATGAGTTCCAGCCGATGTGGGACGAGGTCAAGGAGAACCTCGGCGACAAGAAGGTCGTCCTCTTTGGCTCCTATTCGTGGGCCGAGGGCGAGTGGATGGACAACTGGAAGGCCGACGCCGACGAGGCAGGTGTCAACGTCGTCGATTCCGTCATTTGCTACGACGCCCCCGACGATGAGGGCGAGGCGGCCTGCCGCGCCCTTGGAGCCGAGCTCGCCTAGCGGCAATGAGCTCCGCCCGTAACGCGCTCTGCACCAAAACACATTCGCATCCCAACAAAAACGGGAGCCGGATCACATCCGGCTCCCGTTTTCTGTTATGTCAGTCATATAAAGCGGCTACGAAATATTGCCCAAAAACGCCTTGGTGCGCTCACTCTTGGGATGGTCGAAAACTTCGCTCGGCGTGCCCTCTTCCACGATAACGCCGCCGTCCATAAAGACGACGCGGTCGGCGACGTCGCGGGCAAAGCCCATCTCGTGCGTCACGACGATCATGGTCATACCGTCGCGCGCCAGGTCACGCATGACACCCAGAACGTCGCGCACGAGCTCGGGATCGAGTGCCGACGTGGCCTCGTCAAAGAGCATGACGTGCGGATTCATCGATAGAGCACGGGCAATGGCCACACGCTGCTGCTGGCCGCCCGAAAGCTGACTCGGCATAAAGTCGATGCGCTCGGCCAGACCGACCTTGGTCAGCTCCTCGACGGCAATCTTCTCGGCCTCTTCCTTGCTGCGCTTGAGCACCTTCTGCTGAGCAAGCATGACGTTCTTTTTGACTGACAGGTGCGGGAACAAATTGAACTGCTGGAACACCATACCCAGATGCGTGCGCACCTTGTTAAGGTCGACGCCCTTGGCGCACACGTCCACACCCTCAACGACAATCGAGCCACTCGTGGGATGCTCCAGGCGGTTGATGCAGCGAAGCATCGTCGACTTGCCCGAGCCCGAAGGGCCTAGGACTACGACGACCTCGCCCTTATGCACATCAAGATCGATGTCGCGCAGGACCACGTTATCGCCAAAGGCCTTCTGGAGGTTCTTGATGCTGACAACGACCTCGTTCGAGTTATTGGTTTCGCTCATGATAGGACCTCCTTACAGACCGGCGATGTGATCGGCGGGCGTCGCGACGACCTGTCCGGCGCTCTTGGCGGGACGCTTCTTCTTGGTCTCGGCCGTACCCAGCAGCTTCGCCTCAAGACCGCTCACCAAGCGCGCAAGCGGCAGGGTGATGACCAGGTAGAAGAGGGCGGCAACCACATACGGCGTGATGGAGCCCGTCGTGGCCACGATGGTACGGGCGTTCATGACGATCTCGACCACGCCCACGGCAGCGAGCAGCGACGTATCCTTGTAGAGCAGGATAAACTCGCTGGTCAGCGTAGGCAGAACATTGCGGAACGTCTGCGGAATCATAACGTAGAGTAGTGTCTGGAAGGCATTCATGCCCAGCGAGCGAGCAGCCTCGTTTTGGCCCTTAGGAATCGACTGAATACCGGCACGGAAAATCTCGCACAGATACGCAGACGAGTTCATGGACATGACGATGACGCCCAGGACATAATCATCCACCTTGACGCCGGCCAGCGGCAGGCCAAAGAACGCGATGTAAATCTGCAGGAACGCCGGCGTGCCGCGGATGATATTCACGTAGATGCCGGCAAGGCAGCGCAGGATGCGCGACTTGGAGATACGCATGAGCGACAGGGCGAAGCCAAAGGGAATTGCCAGCGGAAACGCCACAAGCACGATCGAGAGCGACATAAGGAAGCCCTTAAAGACGATCGGCAGGCTCTGGACCAAAATGACCGGGTTCAGGAACAGACGCAGGAACATATTGGAGTTCCACGTCTCGACCCACGGCTGCTCTTTAAGGTCGGCCAGGAAATTATCAAAGGCCGTAACGCCCTTGATCTCCACCGAGGGCATCTTGGAAATCTTCTTGGTCGAGCCGTCGGCCAGGGTATAGGTTCCGCTAAAAGCCTCATCGCCGCCCTCAACGGGGAAGGTCACGCCGTAAACCTCGACACGGAAAAAACCACCGGCAGGTGCCGTCTCGCCAAAGTCGATCTTGAGCGTCTGGCCGTCAGCCTTGCACGTGGGCTTCATGGGCGTACGATCCATGAGGTCCTCGCCCGAGAGCATCGTCAATCGCGTGTCATCGGTACCAAACGTCGTGCCGTCGACAAACGTCAGCGAAAGACCGCTCAGCTCCTCGTCGGCATCGGCCTGAACTTCCCAGGTAATGCGCGTCTCGGTGCCGCCGACCACAGTGCTGCCCGAACCGGTGTTGGGTCGGGCGGTAATCTTTGCGGTCTCAAGCGCCTGGGCGGTCGTGGGCGCATATGCCCCCGCGCACACCAGCGCGAGCGCCACGGCCATGACGCAGGCTAGCTTTTGGAGCAAGGCGGGCAGTGGAAAACGCTGCTCCGCGGCTCCTTTGTTCAGTCGAGACAAGATGGCTCCTATCGTAGAAGTTGCCGGCAAAACAAGACGGAAACGCTCTCCGTCAAGAAAAGCGCAAAGGCCCTCTCCGCAAAACGGAAAGGGCCCGCGCGCAATCAAGTGACTATTTTACTTGATGTTGTACTTAGCCATGAGGGCGTCAACGGTACCGTCGTCGGTCAGGTCCTTGATGGCCTGGTTGATGTCGTCCTTGAGCTTGGTGTTGCCCTGGTTGATGGCGATAGCGTACTCCTCGCCGGTGCTGATCTGCTTGATGGTCTGGCAGGTGTTGAACTGCTCGGCGGTCAGCTGGCTGGCAACGGAGCGGTTGGTGACTACGGCATCGCCCTTATCGGACTGCAGGGCGCTGAAGCACTCGGTGGCGTCCTTGTAGGGGACGATCTTGGCCTTAGGGAAGTTCTCCTGGGCAAAGGCCTCGGCGGTCGATCCAGACTGGACGATGATGGTAGCGTCGGCGTTGTTGAGCTTCTCGCTGTAGTTGTCGGCCGTGATGTCGGTGTTATCGACCTTGGTCACGATAGCCTGATCGTCCATGTAGTAGGAATCGGAGAAAGTGACTTCCTTCTCACGCTCGGGCGTGTCGGTGATAGCCGCGATGGAAACGTCATACTTGGCGCCCGAAGCAACGCCGGGGACGAGCGTGTCGAAGTCGTTGTTGACGTACTCGACATCCAGACCCAGCTTGTCACCGATAGCCTTGATGAGCTCAAGGTCAAAGCCCTGGTAGTCGCCGTTGTCGTCCTTGTACTCAAACGGAGCGTACTCGGCAGAGGTGCCGACGGTCAGCGTACCGTCCTTGACGAGCGCGTACTCCTTGGAGCCGTCGACCTTCTCGACCTTCGCGTCGTCAGAGCTGCTGGAACCGGCATCGGAACCAGAGGTGGCGTTGGACGAGCCGCAACCCGTCAGTGCAAGAGCGAGTGCCATGGCACCCGTGGCGGCAAATGCGCCAAGCTTCTTAAGCTTCATGATCAGTCTCCTTCCAATGACCCCACGTGATTCAGAGGTCTGCAAAAACTGAGGGCTATTATGCACCCGCTTGTAAGAATCTGCAATTAGAAAACTGATTGAAACAAACCTATAACGTGAATGAAGTATTCCGCTTTGTGACAGTTATTACTGTTGCAATGACTTTAATAGTTTGATTTCAGCTGCATAACCTGCAAGTTCGTTCGGTGTCTCCAAAATGAACGGCAGTGCACGCAAACGGCGATTCGATACAATTTTCTGCATAACCTGCATACCGCCGCCAAATTCCTCACTGCCAAGGTATCCCTTGCCGATGCGCTCGTGGCGATCTTTATGGGCGCCACAAGGGTTCTTCGAATCGTTGATGTGTACGGCATGCAGGCGATCGATACCCACCACGCGGTCGAACTCGTCGAGCACGCCGTCCAGATCATGGATGATGTCGTAGCCAGCATCGCTCACATGGCAGGTGTCCAAACAAACGCCCAGCTTATCGGACAGCTCTGGGCACTTGGCGGCAACGCCCTCGATAATGCGCGCCAGCTCTTCAAAGCTACGGCCCACCTCGGTGCCCTTGCCCGCCATGGTCTCGAGCAATACCGTCGTCTGCTGTCCCTCAAACATCACCTGGCACAGCGTGTCGACAATCATCTGAATGCCGGCGTCTGCCCCCTGTCCCACATGCGCACCGGGATGGAAGTTGTAGTAATTGCCGGGCAGCGCTTCCAGACGCTGCAAATCTTCCGCCATAGCCTCCAAGGCAAACTCCCGCGCCCGCTCCTTAGCGGAGCAGGGGTTATAGGTATACGGGGCATGCGCCACCAGCGGTCCAAAGTCGTTTTGCGCCATAAGCTCGCGCAGAGCCGCCACGTCATCCATGTCAAGGTCTTTTGCCTTGCCACCGCGCGGGTTGCGCGTAAAGAACGCAAAGGTATTGGCACCAATGGACAACGCCGTCTCCCCCATTGCCCGATAGCCCTTCGTCGTCGAAAGATGACACCCGATCGTTAGCATCTCCAACTCCCCCTCATCAGTTGCGGTGAAATACGGTCTATTGGTGCCTTATTTTGGCGCAAACAGACCGTATTCCACCGCAAGATATAAAAGGGGCATCGGGGGCACGGTCCGCCGAGCCCCCTTGAGCACCAGCACCGCAGCCTAGAGCGTCAAGCGAATCGCATCGATGATCTGCGCGCAGCGCTGTGTGGCGGCAAGGGGCATGACGGGACTCTCGAGTTTCCCCGCCCGGATGAGCTGGGTCGCATGCGAAGCTTCGCCGTAAAAATCATCGACCTCAAATGGGGCGTCGATTTCGAGCACTCGACCGTCGGAGTACTTCACATGGGCGAGCTCGGGGCGATGGAGGCGCTCGATTTCCAACGAGCCCCGCTCGCAGGCAATCGTTAAGCGGCTTTCATATGCTGCTTTGCCGTCGTACACCATATGAATGGGTATACCGCCGACACTCATATGGATCTCATCGGCCCAATCCACGCGGCCACCCGATACGTCACGCCAGCGAACTTCACGAGACGAAACATCGCACGCACCCGCAAGCAGATCCTCAAACCACCCGACCGCATAGCAGCCCATGTCATATAGACAGCCACCCTGTAACGGATCGAGCAGATAACTCGAAGGCGGCTCACCATAATCGAGTTTTTGCACGCTTTCGATCGAGACGATACAGCCGAGCTCGCCCGACGCAAGCAAACCCTTCACGCGAGTGCGCATCGGGCAAAACCGATTCTTCATCGCCTCCATAAACAGCACGCCGTGCTCGCGAGAGGCGGAGGAAATCGAGAGAGCCTCTTCCTCACTCAAAACGGCCGGCTTTTCGCACAGCACGGCCTTTCCGGCGCGCAGCGCGCGACAGGCCCAACGCGTATGCATGCCATGCGGAAGAGCCAAGTAGATTGCGTCGACATCGGGGTCGGCAATCAGCGCGTCATAAGCCGCATCGCCGCTATCGTCAGCCGTGGCATAACTGTGCGCGGCATCAATCGAAAACGCCCTGCAAAACTCCTCAACATGCGAAGGGGTGCGACCGGCGGCAGCCACAAGCCGTGCCCCGTCCACCTCCTTGAGCGACGATGCAAATCGATGCGAAATGTGCCCAGCGCCCAAAACGCCCCAACGAACCTCGCGCAAATCATCACATGAATCCCGATGGCCCACGACGGCCCCCTTCAGTTGCGGTGGAATAGTTCCTGTTTAAGCCCCATTCTGCCGCAAACAGGAACTATTCCACCGCAAGTTATAAAAGGGTCATGAGGAGCGCGTTTTGCAAAAGGCTTTAAGCGCAGCCGTCACGGGACCAGGCTGAAAACGGCGGCGTACTTCGTCCAAGCGCCCGGGGATATCGATGTGCTGCGGGCAGTGACGTGCGCATTTGCCGCACTTGACGCAATTGCTCACCAGCTTGGGCTCGTTCGTCCGCACCGCGCTCGCCGTAAAATACTGCGACAGGCCCGTAAACCAGCTGTGCGCGTAGCTCGCGTTGTAGGCGCCAAAGCAGCCGGGAATATTGATGCCCTTGGGGCACGGCATGCAGTAGCCGCACCCCGTACAGGGCACGCGATTCGATTTCTCAAACTCCGTCAGCACGCGTGCGATGGTTTCGAGCTGCTCCGTCGTCATCGAATCCGGTAGCGCACGATCTGCCAGCGCCACGTTCTCGTCCACCTGCGCGGTATCGGTCATACCCGAAAGCAGCATGGTTACCTGCGGATGATTCCACACCCACGAAAGCCCCCAAGCAGCCGGCGTCTTCAGATGCGGATCGCTCGCGCTATCGAGCACGGCGCGGGCCCGCGGCGGCAGCTTGCCCGCCAGACGTCCGCCCAAAAGCGGCTCCATCACAAACACCGCAAGCCCGCGCTCGGCGGCAGCCATGAGCCCCGCCGTTCCCGCCTGATAGCGTTCGCCGGCATAGTTGTACTGAATCTGGCAGAAGTCCCAGTCATACGCATCGAGCATCGTAAGGAAGTCCGCCGCGCTGCCGTGATACGAAAAACCAATCTGGCGAATGCGCCCCGCAGCCTTTTGGCGCGCAATCCAATTCTTGATACCCAACGCCGCTACACGCTCCCACTGCGCCGGCGAGGTAATGTTGTGCATGAGGTAGTAGTCGATATGGTCAGTCCGCAGGCGGCGCAGCTGCTCGTCAAAAAAGCGGTCGAAATCCTCCGCGCATTTGCACGAAGCATGCGGCAGCTTAGTCGCGAGCAAAACCTGATCGCGCAGGCCCAAGCGCTCAAGCGATGCCCCAACGCACGTCTCGTTGCCGGGATAGAGATAGGCCGTGTCCAGGTAGTTAATCCCCTGCTCCACCGCACGTGCAATGATGGCATCGGCCGTCTTCGGATCCGGGCGTCCCGGCGCGCCGGGAAACCTCATGCATCCCAGCCCCAACGCCGAGATGTGGCTGCCGCTTTTGGGGTCAACGCGATATTGCACGGCCCCTCCCTTCGCCATCGGTGCCCCGGCCACGCGAAACACAACGGTCACGCCGCCGAAACAATTTGGAATCGCAACTGAGAACGTATCGTAACGCAGCAGAAATCGAGCCGTCACGGCGCCGCTTTAACATCAGCAAAAAGCCCGATGAAAGGAGCCAACCATGCCCGCGCTCGACCTTTGGAACCTCGCCTCCCAGCTCAAAAGCACCGATTATCGCTGGGTCGACCTCACCCACACGCTCTCGTGCGACACCCCGCACTGGTTTGGCTTTAAGCCGTTCGAGTCCACCAAGCTTTTCGACTACCTGCCCGGCACGCCCGAGGACATGCTCGCACCCATGCGCTGCTTTCAGTATTCGGTCGCTTCGCAGTACGGTACTCACGTCGACGCGCCGCGCCACTTTCATGTCGACGGGCGCTCCCTCGGCGAGATCGAGCCCATCGAGTTTATGCATCCGCTCTGCGTGATTGACAAGCACGAGGAGTGCGCCGCAAACCCCGACTTTATCCTGACCGTCGAGGACCTTAAAGCCTGGGAGGACGAGCACGGCCGTATTCCCGAGGACGCCTTTGTCGCCTTCCGCTCCGATTGGTCCAAGCTGACAGACCTCGAGAACAAGGACGAGGACGGCCAGCCCCACTACCCCGGCTGGGACCTCGACGCCATCAGGTGGCTTGTCGAAGAGCGCAACATCGGCGCCATCGGCCACGAACCGGCAGATACCGACCCGGCGACCATCACCACGCGCGAGGACGCCTACCCCTACCCCGGCGAGCAGTACATCCTCTCGGTTGACCGTTATCAGATCGAGGTCATGGACCATCTGGATGAGCTCCCCGCCACGGGCGCCGTTATCTTCTGCACCTTCCCCAAGGTTCGCGATGGCGTCGGGTACCCCGCGCGCGTCTTTGCGGTCTGCCCCGCGGTATAAGTCCAGCGCATCCGTTCTTCTATATATCCGCCGTCCCGCACATACAAGGCGCTCCGGCGGCTTACAATCCATCAGGCGCCCCGCACGCGGGCGCCTTTTTATGGGGAGATGATTCACATGCAGATCAACAAGGTCGCCTTTATCGGCAAAGGCGGTGTCGGCCTGCTCTACGGCAGCATGATCGCCCAGGCGCTCGGCAACGACGCCGTCGAATACGTTATGGACGACGCACGCTTCGATCGTCACGCAAACGACGCGCTCGCCGTCAACGGTAAGCCCTGCGCGCTCAAGTCCGTCCGCGCGAGCGAGGCGACGCCCGTCGACCTGGTCATCCTCACGGTCAAGACAACCGGGCTCGATGTGGCGCTCAAAACCCTGGAAAGCGTCGTGGGACCCGACACACTGATCGCGTCGCTGTGCAACGGCATCACGAGCGAGCAGAAGATTGCCGAGCGCTTTGGCTGGGAGCACACCGTCCTTGGTATCTGCCAGGGCATGGACGCCGTATTCCTCAACGGGGAGCTCACCTATACCAATGCCGGCGAGATCCGCTTTGGTGCGGCAGCGGGCACCGACCCCGCGATCGTCACCGCTATCGACGGGCTCTACACGCGCTGCGGCATCGCCCATACCGTCGAGACAGACATCGCACACCGCATGTGGGCCAAGCTCATGCTCAACGACGGCATCAACCAGACCTGTATGGCCTACGGTGGCACGTACGGAAGCGCCACGGAGCAGGGCTCCGAGCAGCGTCGTTGCTTTGTTTCCGCCATGCGCGAAACGCTTGCGGTCGCCAATGCCGAGGGCATCGAGCTGACCGAGGCAGACCTGGCGCAGATGGTGCGCCTCATCGAGGGGCTCGACCCCGCCGGCATGCCGTCGATGGCGCAGGACCGCATCGCACGGCGCAAGACCGAGGTCGAGGAGTTCGCGGGCACCATTTGCCGTCTGGCAGCCAAACACGATATCCAGGCGCCGCAGAACGAATGGCTCTATCAGCGTATTCGCGAAATCGAGGCAAGCTGGTAGCGCCCGACTCGCCTCGTCAACAGACTCGACAGCAAAGCCGCCGCAAGGAGCACTCCTCTTGCGGCGGCTTTCATCTTCATCTATAACCAGTAGTCGGCGTTCCGACGGTTAGAGCTGCGACTCCGGAGCCTCGTCCTCGTCATCGCGACAAAGGACCACGCCCGCGCTTCCCAGCAGCGCGGCCGCGATCAGCGCACCGACCACGATAGGAGCAGCCCCGCATGACCCCTGCATGCCCGCGACGAGCGCGGCGGTAGGGCCAAGACAGCCAAGCATCAATGCGACGGCGACGGCGGCGATATCTCGAGCGTTCACAAGACCACTTCCTCCACGAGAAAGACCTTATTTCTCATGAACTAGTGTGCCCCGCGTCCATTTGCGCGGCGTACCGCCACGGTAAGGGCTCTGTTAACTCAAGCGCACACATAGAACGGGCGTCTTTACGTTGCCCAAAAGCTCGGTAAAGACGCCCGTCCGCCAAATATCTGTGATGCCGAAAAGATTACCAGCCGGTGTAGTAGTCGGTGGTTCCGGCAGCGCAGCCGGAGTCATAGACCTTGCACTCGCCCTTGGATCCGGTAAACGTGGAGCCCTGGGCCTTATCGCCCGCAGCAACAACGTAGTAGCCATCGGAATCGCGCCAAAAGCCCTCAGAATCCTGCGTCCACTCGCCCGTGCGGTGATGATAGAGCACATTGCTGCTGTAATAGGTCTCGCGGCGGCCGTTATAGTTATTGACGCCGCTCGAACGTGTCAGACCCGAGCCGTTGGCGTAATACGCAGCGGACGCGTAAGACGAGCCGGAGCCGGCGTTGTAATACGAAGCCTGAACGGCCTCAGCGGCCTCGGCTTCGGCTGCGGCAGCCTCGAGCGCCTCGCGCTTGGCGTCCTCAAGCGTGGAGCGAAGCTCGTCGAGCTCGGTCGACTTGGCGTCGACCTCCCCCATCGTCAAAAGGTTACCTGCACCGTCGATGCAACCCTGCAACACGGCTCGCTCGTCATCGGTGGCATAGTCGCCATACATGTTCATGATGATCTGTGCGCGCATCTCCAGGGAATCGCGCTTGGCCTCCATCGAGGCGTTCCACTCCTGCATGGAGCTATAACCGTCGCCGCGGTAGTCGACGGGCTGCACCAGCGTCGCCTCGGACGGCGTTGATCCGACCGTATCGGATAGTGTTGCCGCGTGGGCATCAGTTGCGCCGGCGCCCGCCAAAAGTGCCACGGTCAGAGCGGCGGAAAGGGCGGCGGCTTTCGGTTTTCGTGAATCAATCCTCATGTAGCTGGAAACCTCCGTAGTGCGTTTTTGCTGCGTTTGAGCTGCGTGTGATTCGATCGCGCTGCATAGTACCCCGAGCAAATCGCGACCTGCGGTTTTACTCAAAAGGTGCACGTCAATTGCGTAAAACTCACATCCTCTCAACAGGAGTTTTCCACAACTCAAATGCATAAAGCATGCCAAAAACCCTGTTTTTGCACCCTCTCTATGCAAAAAAGGCGCCTGTGCAACCATTGTTCGCACAGGCGCCTTGATCAGGCATTTTATGCAGTTATACCTATCGAGTCGCAAGGGGCCCTTGCACAAGTCGCCTTACTCGTCCAGCGCGGCGAAGGCCTGCTTCAGATCCCAAATGATATCCTCGGCGTTCTCGGTACCGATGGAAAGACGGATCGTGGAGGGCGTGATGTTCTGCTCGGCGAGCTCCTCGGCAGAGAGCTGGGAGTGCGTGGTGGTAGCCGGGTGCACGACGAGCGACTTGACGTCGGCCACGTTGGCGAGCAGCGAGAACACCTGCAGATGATCGATGAACTTCCAAGCTGCCTCCTGGCCACCCTTAATCTCAAAGGTGAAGATCGAAGCGCCGCCGTTGGGGAAGTACTTCTGATAGAGCTCGTGATCGGGGTGCTCAGGCAGGCTCGGGTGGTTCACCTTGGCGACGTGGCTGTCACCAGCCAGGAACTCAACGACCTTCTTGGTGTTCTCGACATGGCGGTCGACGCGCAGCGACAGAGTCTCGGTGCCCTGGAGCAGGACCCAGGCGTTGAACGGGCTGATGCAGGCACCCTCGTCACGCAGCAGGATGGCGCGAACATAGGTTGCGAAGGCGGCGGGACCGGCAGCCTCGGCAAACGAAACACCATGGTAGGAGGGGTTGGGCTCAGCAATCTGGGCGTACTTTCCGCTCGCCTTCCAATCGAAGTTACCGCCGTCGACGATCACACCGCCCAGCGAGGTGCCGTGGCCGCCGATGAACTTGGTTGCGGAGTGGACGACGATGTTGGCACCATGCTCCAGCGGACGGAACAGATACGGGGTGCCGAAGGTGTTGTCGACGACAACCGGCAGACCGTGCTTCTTGGCGATCTCGGAGATGGCGTCGATGTTGGGGATGTCGGAGTTGGGGTTGCCGAGCGTCTCGAGGTAGATGACCGTGGTGTTGTCCTTGATGGCGCCCTCGACCTCGTCCAGGTTGTGGGCATCGACAAACGTGGTCTCGACGCCAAACTGGGAAAGCGTATGCTCCAGCAGGTTGTAGGAACCGCCGTAGATGGTCTTCTGGGCCACCACGTGGTCACCGGCCTGGGCAAGTGCCTGCAGGGTATAGGTGATAGCGGCAGCGCCGGAAGCGACGGCGAGACCGGCCACGCCGCCCTCGAGTGCGGCGATACGATCCTCAAAGACGCCCTGGGTGGAGTTGGTCAGACGGCCGTAGATATTACCGGCGTCGGCGAGGCCAAAGCGATCGGCGGCATGCCGGGCGTTGCGGAACACGTAGCTCGTGGTCTGATAGATAGGCACGGCGCGGGCATCGGATGCGGGATCGGCGCTCTCCTGGCCAACGTGCAGCTGCAGGGTATCGAAACCAAAGGTGTGCTCGGGGTTGTTGATGAACTGGCTCATGATGATCTCCTTGATCGAACAAAAGTAAATAAATAAGAGAGAAGTAAGTCGCTGTCTCCTGATCACGCCGACGGGCGCAAACAGGAGCCCGGCATTCGTCTTGGCAAGCAATTCATATGTGGGTCTCCTTTCGCATCCCGGTTCCGTGGTCGGCTTAATTACCTACCGCCTTTGTGTGTTTTGAATAGTACGAGCATTGTTTCGCTCGGTCAATCACTTAAAAGCGCTAACCTGTTATCGGTTTTGCAGATAGCAATCGAAAGGACGGGCACCGATGACCCTTCAGCAGCTTCGTTTTCTGATCGCCGTGGCAGAATCCGGCTCAATCAACGCCGCAGCTCAGCGCCTCTATACCGCTCAGTCCAACATCTCAAACGCCGTCAAAAGCCTGGAACAGGAACTCCACTTGGAAATCTTTACGCGCTCCAGCCGCGGCGTCACGCTCACCAACGACGGCACCGAGCTTTTGGGCTATGCACGCCAGGTTGTAGAGCAGGCCGACATGCTCGAGGCCCGCTACGAGGACGGCGGCACCCCGCAAGCCCGCCTCGCCATCTCGGCCCAGCACTACGCCTTTTCGGTCGAGGCCTTCGTCAACGTGGTCGAGCGCTGCCGCGACAGCAAGTTCGAGTTCATCATGCGCGAGACCACCACATCGCAGATCATCGATGACGTCCGCGCGTTTCGCAGCGACATCGGTATTCTCTATCTGGACGACTTTAATTCGCGCGTCCTGCAGAAGGCTTTTGCCGACGCGCGCGCGAGCTTCCACCCCCTCTTTGACGCAAAGGTCCACGTATTCGTCAGCGAGCGCCACCCGCTCGCACGCCGCCCGCAGCTGTCCCTTGCCGACCTTACGCCCTACACCCGCTACAGCTTTGAGCAAGGCACCTCGAACTCCTTCTATTACGCCGAGGAGCCGTTTAGCTACATCCCCTGCGACCGCAATATCCGCGTATCGGACCGTGGTACGCTCACCAACCTACTCATCACCTCAAACGGCTACACGCTGTCGACCGGTGTCCTCTCTAACGAAATGCAATGGGGCATGGCATCGATTCCGCTGGCAGACGCCCCGACGATGCATGTAGGCTACATCATGCACGACGAGCGCAAGCCCTCTCCCCTGCTGCAGCAATACCTCGACGAGCTCGATCGCATCATCCGCGAAAGCCAGCCCTCAGGCAACGAGGCAGAAGCGATGGAGCACTAGCCCGCAACGAACGTGGCGCTACAATGGACACCCACGAGAGAAGTACCCAGCGAAAGGAACCATGTGAAGGTCATCATCTATACCGACGGCTCGGCACGATCAAACCCGGGACGCGGCGGCTATGGCGCCGTGCTCAAATACACCAACCCCGCCGGCAAGACCTTTACCTCCGAGCTTTCGCGCGGCTACGCCAAGACGACCAACAACCGCATGGAGCTCATGGCCGTCATCGTGGCGCTCGAGGCGCTCAACCGCCCCTGCGAGGTCGAAGTCCATTCTGACTCGCAGTACGTCGTCAACGCCTTTAACAAGCACTGGATCGACGGCTGGAAAAAGCGCGGCTGGAAAACCGCCAACAAGCAGCCCGTCAAGAACCGCGACCTGTGGGAGCGCCTGCTCACCGCCAAAAGCAAGCACAAGGTTGAGTTCATCTGGGTTAAGGGCCACGCCGGTCACGAGCTCAACGAGCGCTGCGACGAACTTGCCACCACGGCGGCAGACGGCAGTAACCTCGATATCGACACCGGCTTTAACGAAAGCGACCTCTAGCGGCGTTTTCGCACGTTTTTGGCCCCCTGCGCGCTACACTCATTCGTGTAGACCAAACAACGCAAGGGGGACGTATGCTGCGCATCGCGACCATCGGCACATCCATGATCACCGTCGACTTTATCCAGGTCGTCAACGCCAACGACCAAGCAACGTTTGTGGGCACGCTCTCGCGTAATGCCAATCGCGGCGCTGCCTTTACCGCTGAGCGCGGTGGCGAGCGAAACTTTACCTCGCTCGACGAGCTCGCGGCAGCCGCCGACGTCGACGCCGTCTATATCGGCAGCCCCAACGCGCTTCACTACAAGCAGGCCCTTGCCTGTATCGCCGGCGGCAAGCACGTCATCGTCGAGAAGCCCTTCTGCGCCACCGAAGCACAGGCGCTGGAAGTCTTCCGCGCCGCCGAGGCAGCGGGCGTTGTGGCCCTCGAGGCCATGCGCCCCCTCCACGATCCCGCCTTCCACGCCATCGAGGACGCCCTGGGCGAGATCGCCCCCATCCGCCGCGCTTCGCTGCGCTTTGGCAAATATTCTTCGCGCTACAACGAGGTTCTCGCGGGACGTGCCACCAATATCTTCGACTGCGACATGGCATCGGGGTCCCTCATGGACATTGGCATCTACACCGTCGAGCCCATGGTCGAGATTTTCGG
>CAKTWW010000018.1 GCA_934630855.1 uncultured Collinsella sp. | reverse complement strand
CTGTTACAGATCGAGACATTCCATCCCCACTCCGATTTTGGTGCAATGGGGTCAGGTTAATCTGCACCAATTTGGTGCAAAGTAACCTGACCCCATTGCACCAATCCGCATTTCTTTGTCTCTGGCGGAGCGTTGGGGGTGGCTCCGGTATAATCGCGTAGGAACTTAAATTAGAAACGGGACAGGAGCCATACATGCGCCAGGGTTTCGACAACGCGAAGTATATCGAGCTGCAGGCCGCTCATATTAAGGAGCGCATCTCGCAGTTTGGCGGCAAGCTGTATTTGGAGTTTGGCGGCAAGCTGTTTGACGACTATCACGCGAGCCGCGTGCTGCCCGGGTTTGAGCCGGACAGCAAGTTCCGCATGCTCAAGAGCATCGCCGATGATGTCGAGGTCATTATCGCGATCAACGCGAACCATATCGAGAAGAACAAGGCTCGCGGCGACCTGGGTATTACCTATGACGAGGACGTGCTGCGCTTGGTCGACCTGTTCCGCGGTAACGGTTTTGCCGTCGCGGCCGTGGTCATCACCCAGTACGCCGGTCAGCCCGCTGCCGACGTGTTCCGCAACCGCCTGAACGCGCTCGGTATTCCCGCCAAGCTGCACTATCCCATCGAGGGCTATCCGCATGACGTCGACCTGATCGTGTCCGACGACGGCTATGGCAAGAACGAGTTCGTTGAGACCACTCGTCCGCTCGTCGTGGTCACCGCGCCGGGCCCCGGCTCGGGCAAGCTCGCCACCTGTCTGTCGCAGCTCTATCACGAGCACAAGCACGGCACCGCCGCCGGCTACGCCAAGTTCGAGACCTTCCCGGTTTGGAACCTTCCCCTCACGCATCCGGTCAACATCGCTTACGAGGCCGCCACGGCCGACCTCGACGATGCCAACATCATCGACTCCTTCCACCTGGAGGCCTACAACAAGACCACGGTCAACTACAACCGCGACGTCGAGGCCTTCCCGGTCGTACGTGCCCTGATGGAGAAGATCCTAGGCGAGAGCCCCTACCAGAGCCCCACGGACATGGGCGTCAATATGGTCGGCTTTGCCATCACCGATGACGATGCCTGCCGCGATGCCTCCAAGATGGAGATTGTCCGCCGCTACTTTGCCGCGGTCGAAGCCGTGCGCCGCACCGGTGTGGGCGACGAGCAGGTCGACCGCCTCAAGCTCATTATGAAAAAGGCGGGCATCGACAAGAATTACTCGCCGGCACGCTCGGCTGCCCTTACCAGGGAGCAGCTGACGGGTGGCCCCGTAGGCGCCATGGTCATGCCGGACGGCTCCGTGGTGACCGGTAAGACCTCCACGCGTCTGGGTGCCGCGAGCTCGCTCATCATGAACGCTCTTAAGCATGTCTCGGGCGTCGACCTTGAGCTCGAGGTCATCAGCGATGAGGCGATCGAACCCATCAGTAAGCTCAAGACGCATTTCCTGGGCAGCAAGAATCCGCGCCTGCACACCGACGAGACGCTTATGGCACTCTCGATCACCTCGGCCACAAGCGAGACGGCGGCCCGCGTCCTTTCGGGTCTGGAGCAGCTGCGCGGCTGTGACGCCTTCTTTAGTGTGATCATCTCGCCGACGGACGAGACGGTGCTGCGCAAGCTGGGTATCAACGTGTGCTGCGAGCCTAAGTTCGAGCGCCATGGGTTCTTCCACCGCTAATCGTTATAAATTGGTCTGAAAGGGGCGCATCGGGTATACATCCGATGCGCCCCTTTTATCAACAAAGCCTCCGTTTAACCTAAAAATAGGCCGTTTACCTGCCTATAAGCGATTTGAGCGGTATACAATAACGCTGATGAAACATCCTTTGCAGGATGCGCCGGTCGTGCACGGCGCAATAGATGCTCGTGCTCGGTTTGAGGAGGCTGCCATGGCAGGCAAGGGTCGTGCGAGTGTCAACGATATGAAACGTGTCGAGGTTCTGGTGCTGATGGAGATCGCGCAGCAGTCCAAAGACAATGGCGGGCTCTATGGTTTCTCGCGCAAAACGCTTGCCGAGCGCGTGGGAGTGTCTCCGTATCGTGCCCGTGCGGCAATTGAGCGTCTGGAATCCGAAGGCATCATCGAGGTCGTCTCACGCTACAACGACGATGGCGGCCAGCTTGCAAATAGCATTTGCCTTACAGGGCGTGGCGAATGGTACCTTAAGGGCATTCGCGCCGGCATGCTCGTTTCGGACATGCTGCAGGACGAAGACGCCAATCGATAGCAGCTCACAAATGAAATGTAGACAATGTTACGCCGTCCGGCGCACGGGCGGCGTTTTGTTTCGAGATTGAGAAATGCGATTGCGCGTGAGAAAAATAGTGCGCGGCGCGCGTCGCGAGTATTACAATGAAGACCCGTAAGATGTGTATGGACAACTTCTACGGGAAGCGCAGGTAACTCAATATGACCAAGCATGTGTTCGTGACCGGTGGCGTGGTTTCGTCTCTGGGCAAGGGTATTACCGCGGCCTCGCTGGGCCGTCTGCTCAAGTCGCGCGGTTACAAGGTAACGATGCAAAAGGCCGACCCGTATCTGAACGTCGACCCCGGCACCATGAGCCCGTTTCAACATGGCGAGGTCTTTGTGACCGAGGACGGCTATGAGTCCGACCTGGACCTGGGCCACTACGAGCGCTTTATTGACGAGAACCTGACCCGCGATTCCAACTTTACGACCGGCGCCATCTATAAGAGCCTGATTGCCCGCGAGCGTCGCGGTGACTTTTTGGGCGGCACCGTGCAGGTGATTCCGCACGTCACCAACGCCATTAAGGACAAGTTCCGCCGCATCGAGGAGCAGACCGGCTCCGACGTGGTCATCACCGAGCTGGGCGGCACGATCGGCGATATCGAGTCGCAGCCGTTTGTCGAGGCTATCCGCCAGTACCGCAAGGAGGCCGGCCCCGAGAACGTCTGCTACATCCACGTGTCGCTCGTTCCCTATATCGCCGCCGCCCACGAGGTCAAGACCAAGCCGACGCAGCATTCCGTCAAGGAGCTCCGCAGCTTTGGCATCCAGCCCGACATTATCGTGCTGCGCTCCGACCACCATATCGACGATGCCATCCGCGGCAAGATCGCAAGCTTCTGCGATGTCGACACCGACTGCGTCTTTACCAACGAGGACTGCGCGAGCATCTACGATGTTCCGCAGCTGCTTGCCGAGCAAGACTTTGACCTGCGCATTTGCGAGCGCCTGGGTCTGGACCCGCGCGAGCGCGACATGAGCGAGTGGAACGAGTTCCTGCGCAAGCAGAACCATGCCAACCATCACGCCGACAAGGTCAAGATCGCCGTCGTGGGCAAGTACACGCAGCTGCCCGATGCCTACCTGTCGGTTATCGAGGCCCTGCACCATGCGGGCGTGTTCTACGATCGCCATGTGGACGTGCAGCTGGTCGACGGCGAGAGCCTCGACGAACAGAACGTCTCCGAGGTCCTGGGCGATGCTTCGGGCATTCTGGTCCCCGGCGGCTTTGGCAAGCGCGCCCTGGAGGGCAAGATCCTCGCGGCCGAGTTCGCCCGTGAGCACAAGATTCCGTATCTGGGCATTTGCCTGGGTATGCAGGTGGCCGTGTGCGAGTTTGCCCGCAACGTCGTCGGCCTTGCCGGTGCCAGCTCCTCTGAGTTCGATCCGGACGGTCCGTATAGCGTGATCGACCTGATGAGCTCGCAGGAGGACGTGACCGAGAAGGGTGGCACTATGCGCCTGGGCGCCTATCCGTGCAAGCTCGCCGCCGATTCCCTCGCTCGCGAGGCATATGGCGAGGAGCTCGTCTACGAGCGCCATCGTCACCGCTTTGAGTTCAACAACGCCTTCCGTGACCAGCTCGAGGACGCCGGCCTGGTTATCTCGGGTCTCTCGCCCGACGAGCGTCTGGTCGAGATGGTCGAGCTGCCGCGCGACGTGCATCCGTGGTATGTGGCCACCCAGGCCCACCCCGAGTTCAAGAGCCGCCCGACCAACCCGCAGCCGCTGTTCCGTGAGTTCGTGCGCGCCTCGATTGGCCAGCATGAGGGTGTCGATCGCTTGCAGGTGACGCCCATGAACCTCGCTACGGACTAAGGGTGCCCGCTAACAAAGAACATATCGAAGATACTCCCTCGTCGCTCGCCGTGGCGGCGGGGGAATATCTTGATTACCTCGCGGTCGAGCGGGGTTTGGCGCGCAATACGATTGCGGCCTACCGCCGCGATCTGACGACGTACTGCGCCTATCTGGAGCGGGCGGGCATTACGTCTTTTGAAGATGTGAGCCGTCAGGTCGTGGAGAGCTTTGTCGCCGACCGCCGCGACGGAGGCTATTCCGATGCCTCGGTGGAGCGCGCGCTTGCGGCCGTGAAGGGCCTGCATGCCTTTTTGGTGCGCGATGGGGCCGTAGCCCAAAATCCGACGGCGGCGCTGCACCTGCCCAAAAAGGCCGATCGCCTGCCGGAGTACCTTTCGGTGGAGGATGTCTCCGCGCTGCTCGATCAGGACTTTCCCGAGAGCGAGATGGGGCTGCGTGATCATGCCATCTTGGAGGTGCTCTACGGATGCGGCCTGCGCGTGAGTGAACTGGTGGGGCTTGATGTGGGCGATATCCATATTGATGATGGATTTGTCCTGGTGCGCGGTAAGGGCTCAAAGGAGCGTCTGGCTCCGTTGGTGGGAAGCGCGGCACGTGCCCTGACACACTATATAGTTGACGGGCGCGCTCTGTTGGCTGCCCATGCTCGCGGGGCGGAAACCTCGGCGGTCTTTTTAAATAAGAACGGACGTCGCCTGTCTCGCCAGGCCGTGCATGCGATATGCGAGCGCTATGGGCGTCAGGTGGGGCTGGTGGGGCTACATCCCCACACCTTGCGCCACTCCTTTGCCACCCACATGCTCGCGGGCGGTGCCGACCTGCGCGTGCTGCAGGAGATCTTGGGACATGCCGATATTTCGACCACGCAGGTCTACACGCATGTTGACCGTACGCAGCTGACCGAGGTCTATCTGGCGGCTCATCCGCTGGCACATCGCTAACCATACCGCTGACCTGCATAGTTATAAATATTGGGGGACGGGCCCCAGATTGCCGCCATGCGCCTATTCGCACGTTTTGGCAATCTGGGGCCCGTCCCATTTTTTGTCACCCACCACCGCGGTGGTGGGTCGTGTGTGCCGCGGGTGGGGGAGTTTGGGGGCGATGTGAACGGCATGTAAAGTGACGTAAAAATCGCCTCAAGGTCAACTTGAAGGTTGAGGTTGGCGGGCGGAGTGCTACAGGTGGCATCCCGTCTTTGCTGTAAACACAATATGTTGTGTTTTCGAACATATGCTCGGGGGTGTTTTACAACATATTGAGGGTGGAGTGGTGGGGCGGGGTGGGGGAAGGGGTGGGGAAAGGTGTTGAAAAATGGGGCTGTTCCCCATATTATTAATGACGTCGACAGGCGGGGTGGTTCCCCGCGTACGTGCCATCTGAGTAACCGAGGGGAGGCGCACATGGGAATGACGGGCGCATACGAGCGCAATCTCGATGCAAAAGGTCGTCTGTCCCTGCCTGCACCCCTTCGCGAGGAGCTTGGAGAGCACGTTCGCGTGTTCAAAGCCCTGGATGTCGATGCTCTGTACGTGTTCTCTGCCGAGGCCTTCGATAAGTGGGTCGAAGGACTCTTCGCGGGTCGTGAGGGCCACGAGGGTTTTAACCCGCGTGACATCAACGACCAGAAGCTCATGAGGGCGATCAACAAGCGCACCACGTCGATGGATGTGGACAGCGCGGGTCGTATCGGTCTTTCTGAGTCTCTCCGCAAGCAGGCGAACCTCGACCGCGAGGTCACGGTTGTGGGCAACTACGACCACCTTGAGGTTTGGGACCGCGCTACGGCCGATGAGGACGATGACGACGAGGCCCTGCTGGACCTTTTCTTCTCGTAAGGGCAAGGCGCGAGTAACGGATGGAGCGTGGGATCTTGACACAAGAATATCGGCATGAACCTGTCATGCTCGGCGAAGTGCTTGAGTCGCTGCAGTTAAAGAGCGGCTCCGTCGTCTGCGATTGCACCCTTGGCGGTGCCGGCCATTCGGTAAAGATGGCTGCGCAGGTGGGGGAGACGGGTCTTTTGCTCGGCGTCGATCAGGATGACATGGCTCTCGAGGCTGCTGGCGCCCGTCTGGACCGCGAGGTTCCCGGCGTACCGCATCAGCTGCTGAAGGGCAACTTCGGCGACTTGGACGAGCTGCTTTGCTCGGCCGAGGTGCCCGGGGTCGATGGCTTCCTGTTCGACTTGGGCGTTTCGTCACCGCAACTCGATATCCCTGGCAGGGGCTTTTCGTATAACGAGGACGCCCCATTGGACATGCGGATGGATCCGGGTAACAACACCTTAAACGCAGCTGAGGTCATCAACACCTATAACGAACACGACCTCGCCCGGATTCTACGCGTCTACGGCGAAGAGAAGTTCGCCTCGCAGATCGCGCGCGAGATCGTGCGCCGTCGCGAGCAAGAACCGATCGAAACCACGGGCCAGTTTGTCGAGATCATCAAGGCTGGTATTCCCGCTGCCGCTCGTCGACATGGCGGACACCCGGCCAAGAAAAGTTTCCAGGCCATTCGCATCGAGGTCAATCACGAGCTCGATGTGCTCGAGCGAGGGCTTGACGCCGCCACCAGGTGGCTCAATCCGGGCGGACGTATTTGCGTCATCTCGTATCACTCGCTCGAGGACCGTATCGTAAAGAACCACTTTAAGGAGATGAGCCAGGGGTGCACGTGTCCGCCGGAGATTCCGGTGTGCGTGTGCGGCAACGTGCCGATACTCAAGGTCATCACCCGCAAACCCTTGGTTGCCCAACCCGAAGAGGTTGAGCGCAACCCTCGGGCGAGATCAGCCAAGATCCGTGTGGCGGAGCGCTTGTAGCGTAACGCGCGCGATATTGGGCCTCCCGCTCGTACCACAAACGAAGCTTAAACACACTACCAACGTACTCGGGATGGGAGGCGGCATATCATGGGCTATAACACCTCAAACGCAGCAGTCGCCTATGATATGAACGCCATGCCCGCCTACCGTGAGGCGCCGCAGGCTCCCGTTGCTCCCCGCGAGCAGCGCACGCCGCGCTTTGATGTCTACACGGGCGCGGGCCGTCAGGCAAACCAGGCGGTAAGCCCGGTTTTCATGAGCGTTCTTAAAACGTTTTGCATCATTGCGGCCATTTTCATGACGATCGGCGTCGCCCGCGTGGCGCTCGCCGGCGTTACGGCCCAGGTGCTCAACAGTAACGCCGCGCTTACCAACACGCTCGAGAAGGCGACCGACGAGAGCTCTGACCTTGAGGTCATGCACTCTGTTTATGGTGCCGATACGCGCATTCGCGACCTTGCGGGCGCTTATGGCATGGTGGAGCCCAGCGAGAGCGTTACACTTGACTTTTCGCAGGATGCAGCCGCGGGCGCCAGCGCGACCGCGACCGCTCAGTAACAAGACGGTAGCTGAGTATGACAAATGACTATCGCCGCGGTCCCGATGGGAATCGCGGTTCTGGGCGTCCCTCTTCGCGGGGACGCTCTGGTTATCAAGGAGCGGGCCGGCCATCTTACAACGCCGGGCCGTCTCGTGGCAATGACGCCGCGTCGCGTCTCCGCGGCTCGAATGGTCCTCAAATGCATAACACCAGGCCGCGCAAGAACTCGTCGACCGAATGGCTCACGGGCACGCCGCTGCCTCGTCGCAATGCCGTCTTGGGCATTATCGGGATCGGCATGGGCCTGGGTGTCCTTCGCCTTGCCGACTACCAAATCGTGGAAGCCGACAAGCTGCGCGGGCGTGCCGATGCGCGTCGCCTGCTTGCGCAGACGCTGTATGCCAAGCGCGGTACCATCTACGACCGCAACGGCAATGTGCTGACCTCGTCGGTCGAGTGCCGCAATGTCGCCGTGAACCCGCAGCTGGTCGAGGATGTGGACAAGACGGTGTCGGCGCTGGTCAAAGCGACGGGAATCGATAAAAAGACCTGCCGCGAGCTCGTCGAGTCGGACGGCACCTGGGTGTATATCAAGCGCCAGGTGGACGAGGACGATGCCGCCGCGCTGGAGAAGAAGAATCTGCCCGGCGTGCTCTTTGAGCAGGCCATGAAGCGCGTGTACCCCTACGGCAACCTTGCGTCGCAGGTGCTGGGCGTGGTGAACGTGGATAACGATGGCCTGACGGGCCTCGAAAGGCAGTACAACAAGCTTTTGACCGGAACCAACGGTTCGCTGGTGCGCGAGCGCGCGAGGGACGATAGCTATATCGCGGGCGGCGCCTATAAAAAGGTGCCGGCGGTTGATGGCGTGGATATCGTGACGACGCTCGACGTCAATATCCAGCGCGCGGCCGAGGACGCTCTGGCCGAGGCTGTCGAGAAGACCAAGGCCAAGAACGGCTCGGCGCTGGTGACGGACCCCACGACGGGTGAGATTTTGGCGGCGTGCTCGTATCCCACGTACGACCAGGCCGATCTGGAGAACGCCAAGACCGAGGATATGAACCTTCGCCTGGTCACCGATGCCTACGAGCCCGGCTCGGTCTTTAAAACACTTGTGGCCGGTACCGGTTTCGACTTGGGCGTCGTGCGTTCGAGCACGTCGTTTGAGGTGCCGGCGAGCATTAAGGTGGGCGACGACACCGTAACCGACGCCGATAAGCGCGACTACACCATGACCATGGACGTGCGCGAGATGATGCGCCGCTCGTCCAATGTTGGCTTTGTCTTGGTGGGACGCAAGATCGGTGCGGATGACTTTGCCGCCTATGTGGACAAGTGGGGCATCGGTCACAGCTCGGGCGTCGATTTTCCGGGTGAGAGCCTGGGCATCGTCAAGGAGCGCGATCAGTACGATGGCGCCACGCTGGGCTCGATGAGCTTTGGCCAGGCGCTCTCCGTTTCGCCGATTGAGATCGCACGCGCCGTGGGCGGTATCGCCAACGGCGGCGTGATGATGACCCCGCACTTCTATAAGTCCAGCAAGGGCGACGAGAAGGACTGGGGGGAAGGCGAGCGCGCGATTTCGGAGGATGCCGCCTCCCAGGTGACCTCGTGCATGCAGACGGTCGTATCCGAAGGTACGGGCGTGGGCGGTGCGGTGGACGGCTACGACGTGGCGGGCAAGACCGGTACGGCGGAGCGCGCGGACGAAAACGGCGGGTACCTCAAGGAGAACTACATGTCTTCCTTCATGGGCTTTGCGCCGGCCCAGTCGCCCAAGGTTCTGTGCTACATCACGCTTGACGGCACGCCGAGCGGATCGGATGCCGCGGCTGTCCCGTTCCAGAGCATTATGGCCAATGCGCTCGATGTTTTGGGCATCCCGCGCACCAAGTAGGGGGTTGCCCTATTGGGCGCGTTCATTGTTTAAACTAAAGGGTGTTCACACGCCCTGCACCACGCATGGGTGGCGCTGGGATACAATACGCCGGTAGCATTATTAGGTTTACAGGGGAGCTGCAATGATAGAGATCGCCGTCAACAACCTCGCGGCCGCAACAGGGGCCCGAACCGTGACGGAAGAAGTCGATCGAGTTTGTCGCGGGTGCGTTATCGACTCGCGTCAGGTTGAGGAAGGGACGATTTTTGTCGCCTTCCCGGGCGAAAAGGTCGACGGTAACGATTTTGCTCCTCGGGCCATCGGGTCGGGTGCCGGCGCGGTCGTGCTTACCCGCGAGCCCGATGACGACTTGCTCTCGCTTGCCCGGGATAAGGGCTGTGCAGTCTTGCTGACGGATGACCCCGTGGAATTTTTGCTGCGCCTGGCACATGCCTACCGCACGCAGCTTGGCTGTTTGGTCATTGGCATCACCGGCTCAATCGGTAAGACCACGACCAAGGACGTGCTCGCCGCCGTGCTTTCCAAGCGCTATCGCGTCTGGGCCACCAAAGGTAATTTCAACAATTTGATCGGCATGCCGCTTACGGTGCTCTCTGCTCCGGCCGATACCGAGGTTCTGGTGCTCGAGATGGGCATGAACCATTTCCACGAGATCGAGCGCCTGTCCCAGTCCGCCAACCCCAATCTTGCCATCGTGACCAAGATCGGCACCTCGCATATCGGCATTTTGGGCAGCCGTGAGAATATTGCGCGCGCCAAGTCCGAGATTGTCCAGGGCATGCGTGCCGCCGATGACTTCTCGCCGCTGCTTGTGCTTGGCGGCGAGGACGACTTTACCCCGTTCATTCGCGATACGTTTGCCGCACCTGCGGGCGTCGACGTTATGCTCGCCGGCGTTTCGGATGATGATGAGGTCTGCGCGCGCGACATTCGCGTCGATGACGAGGGCCGTCCGGTCTTCACGCTCGATTTTGGCGCAGGCGATAGCATCGAGACCATGCTTGCCATTCCCGGCGCGCAGTCTGTCCCCAACGCTGTAAAGGCTGCCGCGGTCGGCATTCGCCTGGGCGTGACGCCGGAGCAGATCGATGCCGCCTTTAGGGGGCTGACGATTACCGGTCATCGCCAGGAGATCAAGCGCGCCGCCAGCGGTGCGCGCATCATCGATGACTCGTATAACGCGAGCGCAGAGTCCATGGCTGCCGGTCTTGACCTGCTGTGTTCGCTTATCTGCGACGGCTCGCGTATGGCGATCTTGGGCGAGATGGGCGAGATGGGCGATGAGGCCGCACGCATGCACGAGCTCGTGGGTGCCTATGCCGCGGCCAAGAAACTCGACATGCTGGCGTGCGTGGGCGGTGAGCTCGCTGCGCTTATGGCCGATTCTGCCCGCATGATGGGTATGGACGAGGACCGCATCCAGGTGTTCGCCGATTATCAGCAGGTGCTCGACCGTATGGGCGGCGCGCTCGAGAAGGACGACGTCGTACTGGTCAAGGGTTCCCGCTTTGTTGAGCTCGACCGCTTTGTGGAAGGTGTGTGCTAGCCCATGTTCGGTAATCCCTCGTATCCTACGTATCAGGCCTTTTTGGGTCTTGGCATCGCCGCCGCCATTGCGCTGCTGCTCATGCCGTGGTGGATTAAGCTGCTCAAGGTCGAAGGCATCGGTCAGCAAGTCCGTGCCGACGGCCCCAAGCGTCATTTGATTAAGCAGGGCACGCCCACCATGGGCGGCGTCGTCATTCTCGTCGCCATTTCGCTGACCTGCCTGTTGATGGGCAAGCTCACCACCGAGCTCGTGCTTGTGCTGCTCGCCACGCTGGCGACCGGCGTGCTGGGCCTCATCGACGACTTGACCTCCGTTACGCACGGCCGTTCGCTTGGCCTGACCCCGCATGCCAAGATGATTGGCCTGACCATCATCTGCGTCGGCTTTACCGTGCTCGCCGTCAATTGGTGCGGCGTCGCCCCCGAGATCCGTTTTCCCGGTGGTCTGGCTATTGACTTGGGCGTGCTTTCGACCACCATCTGCGGATTCTCGTTCCCGTGGCTTTACATTGTCTTTTGCTGGCTCATGATTGCCGGTCTTTCTAACGCCGTGAACCTGACCGATGGCCTGGACGGCCTTGCCGGTGGTACCTCCATGATCGCCATGCTCGCGATGGCCGCTATGGCGTTTTTGCATGGCGACGTGAACCTGTCTATCTTCTGCACCGCATGCGCTGGTGCTTGCCTGGGCTTCCTTTGGTTCAACTGCTATCCGGCGAGCATTTTTATGGGCGATACCGGTTCGCTGGCGCTGGGCGCGGCCTTTGCCTGCACGTCCATTATGACCAATACCGAGGTCGTCTCGCTCATCATCGGTGGCCTGTTTATTGCCGAGACCCTCTCGGTCATGATTCAGGTCGTCTACTTCCACTTTACGCATAAGCGCGTCTTCCTTATGGCGCCGATCCATCATCATTTTGAAAAGAAGGGCTGGGCCGAGACCAAGGTCGTCATCCGTTTTTGGATTGTCGCCGCGGCCTTTGGCGCCCTGGGCCTCGCTTTGTTCTTCCAGTTGGGATAGTGGTCTTTCATGCCTCTTGCAGATTCCTTTAGCCTGCTTGTTTTGGGTCAGGGTAAATCCGGCCTCGATGTCGCCCGTTGGGCGTTGGCTCATCCCGAGCGCGTGAGCGCTACGACCGTGTATGGCGGCGGTACCTCCGAGCCCAACGATGCTACGCGTGCACTCGAGGCCATGGGTGCGTCGTTTGTCTATGGCACCGAGCAGGTGGAGGGCGCCTACGACGTGTGCGTGACGTGCCCGGGTATCTCGGAGTTTTCGGCGTTCTTTAAAGCGGGCCGCGAGCATGCCTCCCAGATTATGGGTGAGCCCGAGTTTGCCTATCGCCTGTCGCCGGATAACTGGATTGCCATTACGGGCACCAACGGCAAGACGACCACCACGTCGCTGACCGATTATCTGCTTAAGGCTGCCGGTGAGGCCAGCGTGGCCGTGGGCAACATCGGCGAGCCGCCGGTGAACGAGATCGATGGCCGCGCTCACAACGAGTGGTTTGTGGCGGAGCTTTCGAGCTATCAGATCGCAACGGCGACCGAGCTTCACCCCCGCGTGGCGGTGCTGCTCAACATTACGCCCGATCATCTGGGCTGGCATAAGAGCCATAAGAACTATGCGCTTGCCAAGATCAAGCTGTTCGAGAATATGGTCGACGATGACCTCGTGGTTATCGACGTCGAGGACGCCGGCATCCACGAGTTCGATGAGTATATCTATACGCCGGGTCGTCGCATCTGCAAGGTCGCCTTTGACGAGCCCGAGGGTGAGGACGCCGCCTTTGTGCGCGACGGCAAGATGGTCGTGCGCCTGAAGGGCGCCGAGATCCCGCTTATCGCTACGTCCGAGCTTAAGATCTCGGGCCATCACAATGTCATTAATGCCCTGTGCGCCGCCACGGCGGCCCTGGCGGTCGGCGCCGATGCCGAAGGCATCTGCCGTGGCCTTGCCTCCTTCCAGCCGCTCGAGCACCGCGTGGAGCCCTGCGGCGAGATCGATGGCGTGCGCTACGTCAACGATTCCAAGGCTACGAACACCGATGCGGTCGAAAAGGCCCTGACGGCGTTTCCCGACGACGATGTGATCTTGCTGCTCGGCGGCCACGACAAGGGCACGCCGCTCGCGGACTTTGCCCGCGTCGTTATGGATAACGTGCGTTCGGTCGTCTGCTTTGGCGATGCGCGCGAGCGCTTTACGGCCGCTATGGATGAGGCCGATGTCGATGGCGATGTCGATATCGCCCAGGCAGACGACCTGCGCGACGCCGTGGACGTTGCCCGTTCGCTGTCGAGTCGTGGCGACGTGATCCTGCTTTCACCCGCCTGCTCTTCGTTCGATGAGTTCTCGGGCTATGAGGAGCGCGGCCGCGTGTTTAAGGACTATGTGGCCCAGCTTGCCGCCGCAGCAAAATCGCAAATGGAATAGGGGCTGCCGGTGAGAGAGGAGAGCCCCCGACAAGGTATGAGGAGGCCCGACTCGGACCGTGCTTCCTCGCAGCGTAGTACGCCTCGTTCTGGTCGCGGCGGGCAGACGCTTAGCGAACGCTATATTGCCGGCGTTCCCGCCCGCATCATGCGCCCCCGTCTGATATTCATGGCATGCCTTTTTTCCATGGTATGTTTTGGCCTTTTGATGGTGTACTCGGCGTCCTCGGTCGAGGCGCTGCACGAGAACGGTTCTGCGACCTATTTTTTGTTTCGACAGCTTGGGTTTACGGTAGTGGGCTTGGCTGCCCTTGAGTTTATTGCACGCCTTGCACCCGATAGCTTCTTTAAGGAGAACGCGCTCGGAGTCGCCCTCTTCGTCATGATCGGTCTGCTCCTGCTCGTGTTCCTTTTCGGCAGCGGCAGTCGTGGCGCGACGCGCTGGTTGAATATCGCTGGCGTTCAGTTTCAGCCGTCGGAGTTCTTGAAGCCGTTTGCTATCGCATATTCCGCCATTATGCTCGATCGCTTTTTTTCGCCAGGGGGCAATATCAATGAGTTTGCCATCAAGATGGTCGGGTGCCTAGGCCCCTCGCTCTTTTTGATCTTTATTCAGCCCGACTTTGGCACTGTTTTGATCATCTTGTTGACGATCGCATGCATGGCATTATTTGCTGGCATTGATACGAGGTACATCATTGGTGCCGCTATTTTTGGCGTTCTCGTTATTATTATTGCTCTTATTGCAAAGCCGTACCGCATGGTGCGTGTTCAGGTTGCCCTGAACCCTTGGGCCGACGAGTACGGAGATGGCTACCAGGCCACGCTTGCCATCATGGCTTTTTCCTCGGGTGGCTTGTTTGGTCGTGGCATCGGCAACTCAACCATGAAGTATTCGTATCTGCCCGAGGCGCATAATGACTATATCCTGGCCATTATTGGCGAGGAGGTCGGTTTTGTCGGGACCGTGCTGTTCTTTTTGGTGTTTGCGATGCTGATCTACTCGGCGTTTCGCATTGCCGAGCAGGCAACCGACCGTCGCGGAGCGCTTATGGCATCCGGCTCCGCGGTCATTCTCGCGGTGCAGTTTTTGATCAACGCACTGGGCATCCTCAACGTGTTTCCCATGACGGGCAAACCGCTGCCGTTTATTAGCTACGGCGGCTCGTCGATTATTGTGTCGCTCATGCTTGCCGGACTAATCTTGCGTGTCTCGTACGAGAGCGCCCGTCGCGACGAGTACGATCGTCGCCGCGAGAGCTTTGCCGTCATGGACGAGAGCACCGCCGGCGTGCCCCATGTGCGCGGCGATCGCCCCTCGCGCAACGGTTTTACCGTTCTGGACGGCTCTGCGTCCGAGCCGGCGGCACGCCCACGTCCGCGAACGGCGCCGCAAGGCCGCCCGTCTCGTCCGACGTCTCGCGGCGCGGGCGGCGGATATAATCGAATCGATTTGAATTCGGACCCGTCGGCGCGCCTGCGCACCGACGACCAGGGACCGCGCGTACGAAGGGATTACCATGACCGATAAGATGACCGTTGTTATCGCAGCCGGCGGCACGGCAGGACATATCAACCCCGCGCTCGCCCTGGCCGAGGAGCTGCGCGACCGCGGGCACCACGTTGTGTTTGTGGGGCAGTCGCGCAAGCTCGAGGGTCGTCTTGTTCCCGAGGCCGGGTTCGATTTTGTGCCTATCACGGTCACGGGCTTCGATCGCTCTCGTCCCTGGACTGCACTGACTTCACTGTGGCGCGTCAACAAGGCGAAACGTGCGCTTGCCAGTCATTTTTCCAAGGTCGGCAAGCCCGATGCCGCCATCGGCTTTGGAGCCTATGTCGAGGTCCCGCTGCTGGGTTGGTGCAAGGATGCAGGCGTGCCGTATCTGCTGCATGAGCAGAATTCTGTTCCGGGCCTGGCCAATAAGATGATGAACTCGCATGCCGCCCGCGTGTGCATCTCGGTGCCGGCTGCGCGCTCCGTCTTTGAGCGCGAGGGCGACTCCGACCATGTACTCATGACGGGCAATCCGGTGCGTCGCTCGGTCATTGAGGGCGATCGTGTCCGCGGCCGCGAGGCGCTTGGCGTGCCTGAGGACGCCGTGCTGCTGCTCGTCTTTGGCGGCTCGCTCGGTGCCCAGCATCTCAACGAGCGCGTGGCCTCGCTTAAGGACGAGCTGCTAGGCCGCGAGAACCTCTACGTTTTGCATTCGACGGGTGCCGACGGCTTTGAGGAGACCGAGTGCGCCCTGGCGCTGACGCCCGAGGAGGCGAAGCGCTACCGCGTCCAGCCCTACATCGACAACATGGGCGATATGCTGGCTGCGGCCGACTTGGTGCTCTCGCGCTCCGGTGCCTCGAGTGTGGCCGAGATCGCCGCGCTTGCCGTGCCCTCGGTACTCGTGCCGTATCCGCACGCCACAGCCGACCACCAGACCACCAATGCCCGCTACCTGGTCGATGCCGGTGCCGGTGTGCTTTGCGCCGATGCCGATATCGATGCCCCCGCCTTTGCCGAGGAACTGTTGCATCTGGTGGATGACGCCACGGCGCGCGATGCCATGCGACAGGCGGCGCGCGGCTTGGCACAGGACCGCGCCGCCGCACTTTTGGCCGATGCGGTAGAGGGTTTGCGTTAGTTAGACGGGATATCGCCGGTCGCCCTCGCGCGGACGCGGTAGGTGCGGTACAGTTAACGGGTTACAGGCAGTGTTTACGCAAGGAGTACACGAGCACATGGCTGATTCCCAGACTGCAACCTCCGCGCCCGAGTTTAAGAGCGCCCATTTTATCGGTATCGGTGGCGCCGGCATGAGCGGCATCGCCCTCGTCCTGCACGAGCGCGGCTATGCCGTTACCGGCTCCGACCTTAAGACGTCGCGCTATATCCGCCAGCTTACCCGCGCCGGCGTGAAGGTGCATGTGGGTCACGAGGCCGCCACGATCGACGAGGTCAAGCCCGACGTAGTCGTGGTCTCCACCGCTATTCCCGAGTCTAACCCCGAGCTCGTGCGCGCCCGCGAGCTGGGTATTCCCGTGTGGCCGCGCGCCAAGATGCTCTCGGCCCTGGGCCACGGCTACACCACCGTCGCCGTTGCCGGCACGCACGGCAAGACCACGACGTCTTCGATGTGCGCCACCATGCTCGACCGCATGGGTCTTGATCCCAGCTTCTTGATCGGCGGCATCGTCGAGGGCTATGACACCAACGGTAAAAACGGCTCGGGCGATTATTTTGTCGCCGAGGCCGACGAGTCCGACAGCTCGTTTTTGTTCCTGAACCCCAACGTGGTCATCGTGACCAATGTCGAGGCAGACCATCTCGATCACTACTCGGGCATCGAGGAGATTGAGGCCACCTTCGCTAAGTTCATGAGCTTGGTGGGTGAGAGCGGCACCGTTATCGTCTGCGGCGAGGATCCGCACCTGGTCGAGCTCGCTAAGTCGACGGGTCGCCGCGTGCTTTCCTATGGATTTGCCGAGACCAACGACATCGTCTGCGTGCATCCGGATGTCAAGGGCATCCAGAGCGACTTTATCGTTCGCTTCGAGGACGGTACCGAGCATGCTGTCGAGATTAAGAGCAACCCCGGCCGTCATAACATGCTCAACGCCACGGCCGTCCTGACCGTCGCCCATGTCCTGGGTCTCGATATCGATGCCGCCGCCAAGGCGCTCTCGAGCTTTGAGGGCGTTCGCCGCCGCTTTACCCACGTCGGGGATATCGACGGTATCACTGTGGTTGACGACTACGGTCATCATCCCACCGAGATCAAGGCGACGCTCGCTGCCGCCTCGTCGCTGGGCTACAAGCATGTCGACGTCGTGTTCCAGCCGCACCGCTATTCGCGCCTGCAGGCCCTGTGCGACGACTTTGCCGATGCCTTCGCCAATGCCGATAAGCTGCTGCTGATTGACGTATTCTCGGCCGGCGAGATGCCGATTCCGGGCGTTACCTCAAAGATGCTCGCCGACACCGTGCGTGCCAAGCATCCCGGCAAGGAGGTCGTGTACTGCTCCAGCCGTCTTGAGCTCAACCAGGAGCTTGAGAAGCTGGTGGGCGAGGGCGACCTGCTGCTTACCATGGGTGCCGGCGACGTGACGACCGTCGGCCCCGAGTTCATCGAGTATCTGACTGCCAAGAAAGACGCTTAAGCCCAATGGGTCTGTTTAACGCCGTCATGGCGCTTTCGGGCATGATTGACACGGATGTCGTCGAGGATGAGCGCCTTGCGCGTCATACGAGTTATCGCATTGGCGGCAAGGCCGACCTCTTCGTTACGTGCCACAGCTATCATGCCCTGCGTCGCGCCGTGGCAGTGCTCGATCGCGAACAGGTGCCGTGGGTGATTATCGGCAAGGGGTCCAACCTGTTGGTTGCCGATGCCGGCTACCGAGGCGCCGTCATTTCGCTGGGACGTGAGTTTCAGCGCACGGTTGTTGCCGAGGACGGCTGCACGCTGACCGTCGGCGCGGGCGTGATGTTCGCGCGCTTAGTCAACGATGCCCTGTCGCGTGGGCTTTCGGGCCTTGAGTTCGCGGTCGGTATTCCCGGTTCGGTCGGCGGTGCCGTTTCCATGAACGCCGGTACGCGGACCGAGTGGATCGGTTCGCTTATCGAGGATGTGGTCACGTTTGACCCGGCATCTGGCATTAAGCACTATGCGGGATCAGAGATTGGCTGGGGCTACCGCGAGTGCAGCTTGCCGCGCAACGAGATCATTCTCGAATGCGTGCTTAAGCTCAAACCCGCGCCCAAAGCCGACATTCGCGAGCGTATGGAGCGGTATCTGACACGCCGCAAGCGCACGCAGCCTATGGGTCGCGCATCCTGCGGATCGGTCTTTCGCAATCCGCCCGATGCGAGTGTCGGCAAGCTGATTGAGGATTGTGGATTAAAGGGTTTTTCGGTTGGCGGTGCGGAAGTTTCGCCCGTACACGCTAATTTTATCGTTAATAACGGAACCGCCTCGGCCGATGACGTGGCCGCGGTTATGAGGCATGTGCACGGAAAGGTGAGGGAGGCGTATGGCATCGAGCTCAGACCGGAAGTTAAATTCCTCGGCTTCTAGAGCATCGAAACCAACCTTCCGCCGCGCCGGAGGGCGTTCCGGCGCACCTGCCCAGCCTCAACGTAAGCCCTCTATGCCATCCAAGCCTGCGGGCGCGATGCGTCCTGTCAAACGACCGAGTGCCAAGCCTCAGCTGAACTCTCGTCCCGTCGCCGGCAAGACGCCGCGCCCCGCACCTCGGCCCATGGCGTCTCCTAAGCCCGCTATGGGTAGTAAGGCCGCGCGTCCGGGCCGCGCCATCGGCACCGCGAAGCCACGTTCGCTCACCTCGGTCCCCGGCTCTGCCAAGCCTGTTTCGGCGAAAAAGGCATTTAAACCGCTGGCCTCGCTCGGCTCCGCGGCGACTCAAGCTGCAGGCGCCGCTACAGCTGTTAAGGGCAAGGGCAAGATTGTGGGCGGTATTCTGGCCGCGTTGGCTGTGCTCGCGGTCGTCGCCATTGTTGTGATTAACTCCGGCCTGTTCGCTGCTACCGACATCCAGATCGAGGGCAGTGAGCATGTGACCAAGCACGATGCCATACAGCTCATCAACTTGCCCGAGAACACGTCGCTCTTTAACGTGAATCCCGACCAGATCACCGAGGACCTTAAGCAAAACCCGTGGGTCTCGGGCGTGGACGTCCAGCGACAGTTTCCCCACACGCTGGTCATTACACCGACGGAGCGCAAGGTCACCGCGATTGCCTATATAAGCTCCGACGATCTTGCCTGGGCCATCGGGGACGATGACACCTGGATCGCGCCGCTTTCGACCTCGGTGGAGGTTGACGACCAGGGCAATGTCGTTACTTCGGGAGAGGGCGCCAATACGCTGAGCGGCATCGACGCCGCGCTGGCGCTGGCCAAGCACTACGGGGCCGTGCTGCTCACCGACGTCTCGGCCGATGTCGAGCCGGTTTCGGGACAGTCGGTTTCTTCCAAGGCCGTTAAGGCGGGCCTGGACTATGTGCGCGGCTTCTCCGGCGAATTCCTGTCGCAGATCAAGGATATTTCCATACCTTCGGTCGAGGCGATCTCGGCGAATCTCGATAACGGTGTCGAGGTCTCGCTGGGCGATTCTGACGATATCGCCAAGAAAGAACGCGTCGTGACCAAACTTCTTTCGCAGGTAGAGGGCGTAACCTACATCAACGTTCGGTCGCCGGGTAACTATACGTTTAGAAACGCGCCGACCGCATAGCGCCGCTTGCGGCTTTGTTGAGGGGCCATACCACGCCGTTTATCTGGTTTGTTTGGTTTTCACGGTCAATTATTTGACTGATACGCTCATAATGTGCAAACATAATACGGTTTACCTTTGCATTTACTTTCAACCTGAAGGTTAATGTGCGCAGGGGTCAACCCATGCTATGGCTATAACCTTTGTTCGGAGGACCGACATGCACGAGACAGAGATCAACAACTACCTTGCCGTCATTAAGGTGGTCGGCGTCGGCGGCGGCGGTACCAACGCGGTCAATCGAATGATCGAAGAGGGCATCCGCGGCGTCGAGTTTGTTGCCATCAACACCGATGCTCAGGCACTCGCGATCTCTGATGCCGATATCAAGGTGCACATCGGCACCGACCTTACCCGCGGCCTGGGCGCCGGCGCCAACCCCGAGGTTGGTCGCAAGGCTGCCGATGAGTCCCGCGACGACATCGCCGAGGCGCTCGCTGGCGCCGACATGGTGTTCATCACCTGCGGCGAGGGCGGCGGCACCGGTACCGGCGCTGCTCCCATCGTTGCCGATATCGCGATGAACGAGGTCGGCGCGCTGACCGTCGCCGTCGTGACTAAGCCCTTTACCTTCGAGGGCCGCAAGCGCAAGAAGAGCGCCGAGGAGGGCATCAAGACCCTCTCCGATTGCGTCGACACCATGATCGTTATTCCTAACGACAAGCTGCTCGACATCGCCGAGAAGAAGACTACCATGCTCGAGGCCTTCGCGATTGCCGATGGCGTCCTTTCCCAGGGCACCCAGGGCATCACCGACCTCATCACCGTCCCGGGCATCATCAACCTGGACTTCGCCGATGTTAAGACCATCATGAAGCAGGCCGGTACCGCCATGATGGGTATCGGTACCTCTTCTGGGGACACCCGTGCCGTCGACGCCGCCCAGCAGGCTATTTCCAGCCCGCTGCTCGAGAGCTCTATCGATGGTGCCACGCGCGTCCTGCTTTCGATCGCCGGTTCCAAGGACCTGGGCATCCAGGAGATCAGCGACGCTGCCGACGTTGTCGCCAACGCCGTCGACCCCGAGGCCAATATCATCTTCGGTACCGTTGTCGACGAGTCCCTGGGCGATCAGGTGCGCATTACCGTTATTGCCACGGGCTTCTCCGACTCCAACGTCAACCGTCAGGACGAGCTCTTCGCTGCCCAGCAGTCACAGAGTAAGGCTGCTGTCTCCGCCGAGCCGCAGCGCACCGCTCCGGCTGCCAGCCCTGCCCAGGCCGCTCCGACCCGTAATGTCGGTGGCACTGAGCTTCCGAACTTTGGCAACGACCAGTTTGAGCTTCCCGACTTCCTCAAGCGCGGTAGCTTCTAAGCCGATCTTCGCATTGTTTTGCACTGGGGCGCGTCCGCATGGATGCGCCCTTTTTTGTTTCGACTTTGTAAACCAGAGCATCCAATCTCTTTACGTTCCCTTTACGTTTGCCTCCAATGCAGCGGGTATCCTTTTAAAGAAGTATGACAGCCGTATAAACACGGACTGCGCGGCGACGCCGCGGTACTTGTATTAGGAGGCTTTAGTATGGCAGCACGTGCGGACAGAGTTTCGCGTGTCGACCATGATGGAGTTACGTTGGTGGAGGGCGCGACGGACGATGTCCGCTTTGCCTTCACCGAGCGCACCGGTGGCGTTTCCGAAGAGGCGTACTCCTCACTCAACCTGGGCTCGCATGTAGGCGATGACCCCTTTGCCGTTCAAGAAAACCGTCGCCGTGCACTCGAGGCCTTGGGCGCCGCAGCGTGCGAGCATAATCTGCTCGTGCCGAATCAGGTGCACGGTGACCATATCGTTACGGTGACCTCGAACGGTGCCGACGATCTTGAGACTGTTCGCGAGCAGATCGCCGAAGGCTGTGATGCCATCGTCTGCACGGCCCATGAGGTGCCCGTGCTGCTCTGCTTTGCCGACTGCGTTCCCGTGGTGCTGGTTGCCCCCGGCGGATTTGCCGTGGTGCATTCCGGATGGAAGGGCACGATTGCGCGCATTTCCGCCAAGGCGTGCCGGGTACTTTGCGAGGCCGCCGGGTGCGAGCCACGCGACGTTGCTGCCTATATCGGCCCCCATATTCTGGGTGACGAGTACGAGGTTTCCCAAGAACTCATGGATCGCTTTGCTGCTGAATTTGCATGCATCGATGCGAGCGCTTCTCGTCTGCTCGATCTTTCCGCGGCCATTCGCGAGGCGCTGGTGGATGCCGGTGTCGATGTGAACGGCATTGTGGATACCAAGCTTTCCACCATGCGTCAGAACGACCGCTTTTATTCCTATCGCAACGAGGGCGGCACCTGCGGGCGCCATGCTGCGATTGGCGTGATGCTATGAGAAAGATCGCATCGGTCCTGAGTGCCGCGGTGCTTACGCTCACGCTGTGTGCCTGCTCCTCGGGATCTTCCACCTCTTCCATTACCGTGGCCGGCTCTACGACGTGCCTTCCCATTGCCGAGATTGCCGCCGAGGGCTTTAAGGAAGAGACGGGCGTCGACGTGCTGGTCTCTGGCCTTGGTTCCTCTGCGGGTATCGAGGCCGTCAGTGCTGGCACCGCCGATATCGCCAGCTCCTCTCGTGGCCTCAATGCCGACGAGCAAGACCTGGGCCTGACGCCCATCGTTATCGCGCACGACGGTATCGCGGTCATCGTGAACGACGAGAACCCGGTCGATAACCTCTCGACCGAGCAGCTCCGCGATATCTATGCGGGCAAGATTACCAACTGGAAAGAGGTTGGTGGCGAGGACCTGAAGATTCAGGTCATCAACCGCGACGAGGCTTCCGGTACGCGTGAGGCCTTCCGCACTATTGTGATGGACGGTACGCCGTTTGATCGTCGCTCGGCCGTTCTTTCGGGCACGGGCCAGGTACGCGATGTCGTGTCCCGTTCGCGCGGTGCCATCGGCTACATTTCGCTGGGTTTTGTCGATAGTCTCAACGCCAAGACTTCGGTCAAGGCTGTCTCGGTCAATCATGTCGAGGCATCCGAGAAGACGGTTGCAAGCGGTGGCTACCCCATCTCGCGTGACCTTTACTTCTTTGTGAAGGGAACGCCTTCCAAACAGGCGCAGGATTACATCGACTACGTGACGTCCGAAAAGATGGACAAGCAGATTCGCGAGGCGGGCTTTATTCCCGTCACCAACGACAGGAAGGGGAGTGAGTAGCATGGAAGCACAGGAAAACTCCCAGACTGAGCAGACTCCTCAGGCACCAAAGAAGCGTGAGCTGGCACTCGTGTCGCGCAGCACCTATATCAAGGAGAAGGCCCTGCAGTGGATCTTCTTTGCCTGCGCGTTCTTGGCGGTCGTCACCGTCATCCTGATCTTTGTCTTCACCACGTACTCGGCGCTGCCCGTCTTTACCGATATTGGTTTGGCAGACTTTTTTAGCTTTACGTGGGCGCCCTCCGAGGGACATTACGGCATCATGTCGTTGCTGGCCGGTTCGGGCCTGGTGACCGTCGGTGCCCTTGCCATGGGCGTGCCCCTGGGCGTCGGTACGGCCGTGTACCTGGTCGAGATTGCCAGCAAGCGCGTGCGCAAGCTCATCAGTCCCGCCGTCGACCTGCTGGCGGGCATCCCCTCCATCATCTACGGCTTTTTTGGCATGATCATCATCCGCCCATTTATCGCACAGCTGACCGGCGGCCTTGGTTTTGGTGCGCTGACGGCGTGGTTCGTGCTCGCCATCATGATCGTCCCCACCATCACGACGCTTACCATCGATGCCCTCAACTCCATTCCCATGGGCATTCGCGAGGCATCCTATGCCATGGGCGCCACCAAGTGGCAGACCATCTACAAGGTCGTGCTGCCGGCAGCTAAGCTGGGTATCGTGGACGCTATCGTGCTGGGCATGGGTCGCGCTATCGGCGAGACCATGGCCGTGCTCATGGTCGTGGGTAACGCCCCGGTCATCCCGGATAGCATCTCGAGCCCCATCTCGACGCTCACGAGTCAGATCGCACTCGACATGAGCTACTCCTCGGGCCTGCATCGCTCGGCGCTGTTTGGCATGGGTGTGGTCCTGTTTATCATTTCCGCCACGCTGGTGGGCGTCGTCCGTCTGATTTCCAAGAAGAAGAGGGGGTAGGCTATGTCCGATTCCGTTGACACGACGGTCGATACGACCTCGTCGCGCGAGCGCATCAAGCGTGCCCTTTCCCATGGCAAGAAGGGCCGCATCAACAAGGACCTGTCCAACAAGATTATGCTCGGCGTGTTCCGCGCAGCTGCCTATATCACTACGCTGGTGCTGGTCGCCATTATCGCCTACGTGGTCGTTAACGGCCTGCCGCATATCTCGCTTGACTTTATCTTTGGCTGGCCCCAGGGCGTAAACGCCGAGGGTGGCATTTGGCCGACGATCGTCTCGACCGTCTATGTGACGGCGCTCGCCATGCTCATCTGCACGCCGATTGCCGTGCTGGCTGCCGTCTATCTGGCCGAGTACGCCAAGCAGGGCAAGGTCGTCGAGCTCATTCGCTATGCTGCCGATGCTTTGGCCTCGGTGCCCTCCATCGTCATGGGCCTGTTTGGCTACGCTCTGTTTGTCGAGGCCATGGGTTTGGGCCTCTCGATGGTCTCTGCCGCGCTGGCGCTCGCACTCTTGATGCTCCCCATCGTCATGCGCACCACCGAGGAGGCCATTCGCGCCGTGCCGCGCTATATCCGTTGGGGCGCATACGGTCTGGGCGCCACCAAGTGGCAGGTCGTTTCCAAGATCGTGCTTCCTTCTGCCTTTGGCCGAATCGCCACCGGCATCGTCCTTGCCATCGGCCGCGCTATCGGCGAGACCGCGGTGGTGCTCTACACGATGGGCCAGGCTATCAACCTGCCGATCTCGCCGCTCGATTCCGGCCGTCCCATGACGGTTCACCTGTACCTGCTCGCCAACGACGGCATCAACATGAACGCAGCCTACGGCACCGCGCTCTTGCTGATGGTGATCATTTTGGCCTTCAACCTGTTTGCGCGCTTCCTGTCGCGCAAACGCCATTAGTTAAGGAGTCCCATGTCCGTTTATCAGTCCGCTCCTACGCCGGAGCAAGCGGCCATCACGGCCAAGGATTTCAACTTTTGGTACGGTGACTTTCATGCGTTGACGGGGCTCGACCTCAACATCGCCAAAAACGCCATCACTGCCTTCATTGGCCCTTCGGGTTGCGGCAAGTCGACGTTTTTGCGTTGCATCAACCGCATGAATGACCTGATCGAGGGTACGCGCGTCGAGGGCACTATGACGCTCGACGGCAACGACATCTATGCCGAGGGCGTCGACCCGGTCGACCTTCGCCGTCGCGTGGGCATGATTTTTCAGCAGCCCAACCCGTTCCCCAAATCCATCTACGAGAATGTCGCCTTTGGCCCTCGTCTGCAGGGCGTGACTAGCAAAAGCGACCTCGACGACATCGTGGAAGAATCGCTCAAGCGCGCCAACCTCTGGAAAGAGGTATCCAATCAGCTCAACAAGGATGGTTTGGCGCTCTCGGGCGGTCAGCAGCAGCGTCTGTGCATCGCGCGTGTGCTTGCGGTGCAGCCCGATGTCCTTCTGATGGACGAGCCCTGCTCCGCCATCGACCCCACGTCCGTCTCTAAGGTCGAGGATCTGATGGCCGAGCTGGCGCCCGAGATGACGATCATCATCGTCACACATTCAATGCAGCAGGCGGCTCGTATTAGCGACTACACCGCATTCTTTTTGCAGGAAGTTGCCGGCGAGCCTGCCACGCTCATCGAATATGGTCAAACCGACGCGATTTTCACCAGTCCGGTGGATTCGCGGACGGAAGACTATATCACCGGCCGCTTTGGCTGATCGGTGCGACTAGTCCCAAGCCGATCGGACCTGGTCCGGTGCGTATTCACTGTGCGGGCGGCATGACCGCACCCAACTGATTGGAGTGAACCATGCGCAAACTGTTTTCCCGTCAGCTCATCGAGGCCCGTCACGAGATGCTCAGCATCTACGAGGCCATCGACCTGGCCCTTCACGACGCCGTGAAGGCCTATACGACCGACGACCGCAAGCTCGCTGTCAAGACCAAGAAGCGCACCCTTTCGATTGACGCCCGTTGTGCCAACCTCGAGGCCGTGTGCTACAACCTGATCGCCACGCAGTCGCCGGTCGCATCCGACTTCCGCCTGCTGCAGACGATCATCTACGTCGACTTTAACCTGCAGCGTATGACCGACAAGGTCCGCCAGATCTGCCGCGCCGCAAGCCATATGGTCAAGGCCGACATCTCGCTGCCCGAGGAGCTTGTGGGCCTGGTCGGCGCCGAGGCCGAGGCTGTGTACCAGGTGCTGGGTTCTTCGCTTTCCGCCCTGGTCACCAACGACATGTCCATCATCTGCAACTTGGCCGTCGAGGATGAGCCGGTGCACGCGGCGTACGAGAAATTCTTCCGCACCTTCAACCACATGGACACGGGCGAGTTTATGGATGACGACAGCAACTACGATGACCTGCGCCGCGCCATCATGGTTTCGCGCTACCTCGATCGTATCGCCTCGATTTCCATCGATGCCGCCTGCCGTCTGACCTTCCTGCTGACCGGCCAGCGCATGAACGCCGGCGATATCGCCCGTGCGGACGAGGACGAACTCGAGAGCATGCGCGTTCCTTCGGGTGAGGGCGTCATCATGAGGGCCGCCGTCGACGCGCGCTATGTTGCCAAGGTGCCTGCTAACGAGATTAGCGAGGACCTTCGCTATCTGCTCGATCACCTTGAGGACGAGGATGATGGCGAGGATGACGAGGAATAGGGTAGCCCCGTTCGTCGAAAGATTGTAAATACCTAAGTGAGCGCGGCCTTGCACATGCGGGGCCGCGCTCTTGCGTTAGCATGGGATTACTTGTTTGGCTGTTAGCGGAGGCGATTGGCAATGGATAACTATTTGGATTTGATGCGCGCTCGCCGCGAGCAGATTCTGGAGCGGTTTTATGCGGCGCTCGATCGCGCGGGCCGTCCCCACGATGCCGCACGTCTGATTGCCGTGTCCAAGACCGTTGGTGTCGATGAGACCGTTGCCGCTATTCAGGCCGGGTATCGTCATTTTGCCGAGAATCGCCCGCAGGAGCTCGTCCGTAAGCTTACGGGCCTTGCGGATCATCCTGAGTTGCCCGAGGTGCGCTTCGATATGATCGGCAACCTGCAGACCAACAAGATTAATGCGGTTCTTGGCTCGGCCGAGTTGATTCACTCGGTAAGCTCGCTGCATTTGGCACAGGCAATCTCGAGTCGTGCGGTCCGCAAGATCGAGGCTGGCGAGCTTTCCGGCCCTCAGCATGTCCTCATAGAGGTCAACGTGAGCGGCGAGGAATCAAAGGGCGGGTTTTCGCCCGATGAGATTCGCTCTGCTATGGGCGAGCTTGCGGAGCTTGAGGGAATTTGTGTGCAGGGGCTTATGACCATGGCGCCTCGGGGGAACAAGGATGTGGCACGCCGCACCTTTGCCGGGCTGCGCGAGCTGAGGGATGAGCTGGAGGCGGCGCGTCCCGACCTGAGCCTGCCCGAGCTTTCCTGCGGTATGAGCGAGGACTTTGAGCCTGCCCTTGAGGAGGGCTCTACGCTCGTTCGCCTGGGCAGGGTAGTATTTAGCCCGGAGTTTGAAGTAAAATAATGCTTTGAAGTGCGCAATGATTATCGGAGCGCCTGCACTAAACCGCGAGAGGACACAACCATGGGCTTCCTTGACGAGATCAAAAATAAAATGCACCTGGGCGGCCAGCAGGGTTACGACCAGGGTTATGGCCAGGACGACGACTACGGCTACGATGATGGCTACGATGACGGCTATCAGAACAATGGCTACGGCGGCGCCTCGGGCGAGGGCTTCTACACTCAGGACGAGCCGAGTAACGGCCTTCTGGGCCAGACGCGCCGTGGCGAGGCCGAGTCGGTAGCCGTGTACACGCGTTCCGGTCAACTGGTCGGCGACGATTCTCGCCACGCTACGACTTACAACCCGCCGTCGCGTTCGCAGGAGACGGTCGCAGGCGGTTATCGTCCCGGAGCCTACGACACCCCGTCGAGCTACGCCGAGAACACCCGTGCCCGTGCTGCCGCTCCCGCCCCTGCTCCCGCACCGAGCGATGCCTCGGCCTACGCGAGCAACATCATCAACGCCACGCCGCAGCTGCCGGCCTATGTCCTGCGCCCCGAGAGCTATGACGACGTTGAGACCGTCGTACGCCGCGTGCGCACCAAGCAGCCCGTCGCGTTGATCTTTGTGGGCGTTCGTACCGAGGTTGCCAAGCGTGTGCTGGACTTCTCGTATGGCTTTGCCTGCGGCCTGGGCGCCACGGTCAAAGAGGTGGGCGACCGCGTGTTCATGGTGCTGCCCGCCGGCTGCGAGGTCAAAGATTCCGACCTCAAGAAGCTCCGTGCCGACGGCTACCTTAAGTAAAGACAAGACGAGGAGATTCTCATCAACATCTACACCATTGCCCAGTTGGTCAATACGCTGTTCAACTTTTACTCCACGCTCATCGTGGTCTACTGCCTTATGACATGGATTCCCATGAAGCAGGGTGGATTGCTGCAGGATATCGCCGCCGTCCTCGATAGCGTGTGCGGCCCGTGGCTCAATGTGTTCCGCCGGTTTATTCCGCCCATGGGCGGCGTCGATTTTTCACCGGTCGTTGCGATTATTGCGTTGCAGTTGGTGCAGAAGCTGGTTCTGCAACTTCTTATAGGTATACTCATATAAAACTGGCTTAGTAACTCACGTCGGGCGCGCGGCGCCAAGGCGAAGATAAAGGAGAACTTGTTATGGCTATTACCCCTGCTGACATTCAGGCTCAGACCTTCTCTGAGGCCAAGCGCGGCTACGATCCCGCCGAGGTCGACGTCTTTCTGGAGACGCTGTCCTCCGAGGTCGACGCCATGCTGGCGAAGATCGTGGACCTTAAGGGCCGTCTGACCGCCACCGAGCAGCAGCTTGCCGACACGCAGGTTCAGCTCGCTCAGGCTCAGGATGCTGCCGCCCAGGCCGTTCCTGCTGCCCCGGTTGCTGCTCCCGCGCCCGACTTCTCTGCTCAGGAGCGTCAGATTTCCGCTGCCCTGATCGCTGCCCAGCAAACCGCCGAGAGCATCGTCAACGACGCCAACGAGAACGCCGACCGCATCCGCAACGAGGCCGACGCCAAGGCCCGTGAGGTCATTCGCCAGGCTCTGACCGAGAAGCAGGCCGAGCTCGAAGAAATCGATCGTCTGAAGGCTTCTCGTGAGGAGTTCAAGGCCGAGTACCTCAAGCTCATCCAGCACTTCATGGACGATGCGCAGAACTCCTTCCCGGCAGACCTTCTGGCTTCCACGCCGGTCGGTTCCGCTGCTTCTCCTGCGGTGACTATGCCCGCCGCCGAGCCGCTGCCTGTCGCCGAGCCGGTTATCCCCGTTGCCGACCCCTTCGCCCCGATCGACAACTTCGCCGCTGACGATCTGGACTAACATTCGGCCTACAACTTAGCGCTTTAATGGGAGCTCGCATCTGTGGGCTCCCTTTTTTGGTAGATTTTTGGGACATGCCTTAATTTCTACCTTTTTTTATGATTTTGAACACGGTGCTTCGCGGCACGCCCGTCACGAGCTCGATTTGCTTGAGCGACAGTCCAACACTGGCGAGTCTGAGCAGTGCCTCGTTTCGCTGAGACCTTTCCAAGCTTTTGACCTGCACGCATCGCAAGGGGTATAAGGCCGCCTCGGCAACCTCACGATAGTCTTGTTCCGATATCGACCTTCCGGTTTTGATGTAATACGCATTGGGGATACCGGACGTGCTAAAGCGATAGAAGTTCTCCGTGCTGCCGAGCAGGGCGTTGATGGTTGTCGTATCGGTAATCCACGGTTCGGTCATGTACTCGTGAAAGCTGCTCCATCTATATTCCGACAACGAGACATGTCCGCTCTTGATTGGGTTGTCGTGGATATATCGCATTGCCTGCAAGAGCTGATTGTCATCTTCGATCGGTTTGCTGTAGAACCTGTCTTTGAATACGGGACCTTCTAGCCCAGTTTTACCTTTGAAGAACATCGCGTAGCCTGTACCGAGCCTTTGGAATGCTTCGCTCATGTTGGTGTCTGAGTCGTCGAGCAGCAAATGCGTGTGGTTATCCATAAGGCACCAGGCCAAGAGTCGCATGTGATAGCGCTGGAATGACTTGTTGAGAAGATTGAGATAGTAGTGTCTGTCTTCGGTGTCCTCGAAGATTTGCTGTCCACCTGCACCCTTCTGCACTACGTGATAGCAGCCTTTTTCAGTTAGGGTTCGCGGGCCTCGAGACATAGATCCTCCAAAGCATCAATCTATCGATTGATTTCTAAGGATACGTATAAAAACGCCGAGCTCTGCGGCGATATTGCAGAACTCGGCGAACGGGCGAGCGGTAAAAGGTAGATTTTAAAGCATGTCCCAAAAATCTACTTGAGGAGGAAATTGGGGAGGGGAATGGTGCGGGCCTCACGATGCTCGGGGTCGGCAATATGGTCGGCAGGATAGCCGCAGACGAGCATATGATAAGGGTAGACGCCCTCGGGTAGGTTAAACTGCTCACAGGCCACCTCAGGCTTAAAATGGCATACCCAGCACGTTCCCAGGCCCTGCTCGGTGGCCTCCATCATCATCTGATCGCATACGATGGAAGTGTCGATTTCACTGGAGTTCATCTGGTCATACGGACGCACCCAAGCATCGTCGGTAACGCTGCAGATCAGAAAAATAAGCGGAGCCCCAAAGATAGACCCATCACGAGCAAACCGCGGCTGACAAGCAGCAGCCTTCTCCAACAACTCAGGAGTATCAAGCACCATCACACGGGTCGGATGATTATTACAAGCAGAAGGAGCAACACGCCCAGCCTCAACAATGGCATCAACCACCGTCTGCTCAACAGCCCGCGACTCAAACGAACGACAAGAATACCGACCACGAGCAAGATTCAAATACGACATACAAAGCCCTCCAACAATCAAATAACGAAACAAAGACAACCAAAGGGTACCCAGAGCAACATCCAACCAAACGCTCGGCACGGTCCCAAAGTTCCCAACCGAGCCTCAAAGGCCGATCCTGTTAAACCCCCATTGCACTCAAACTATCAGCTCAAGTTCCCAATGGTGATACATAAGGGAGCGGGCTCGGCAACCAATAACCTTTTGAACGACTCTGCTTGCAGCCGGAGTGAAAAAGGTTATTGGTTGCCGAGCCCGCGACCGCCGGGACATGTATCCCCAATTAACTGTTCTTCATGACAATCGAATCCACGACATCCGCCACATTCTCGCAGCAGTCGGCGCAGTACTCCAAGAAGGCGTAGACGTCACGCCAGGCGATGACCTCGAGCGGGTCTTTGCCGTTGACGTGCAGGTTGCGCATGGCGTTGATGTAGAGTTCGTCGGCTTCGGACTCGATGGTGTTGATCTGGATGACGAGCTCGCGCAGGGTCTTGGACTTGCGGTAGTTGGGCAGTTCGACCATCAGGTCCTTCATGGCGCGGCAGGCGTCGGTCACCTTGTGGGCGATCACGATGGCATCGGGATGGATGCTCTGGATGTTGGTGAAGTAGACACGCTGGACGACGCCCTCGATACGGTCGAGCACGGTGTCGAGCGAGCAGCTCATCAGGTCAAGGTCCTCGCGCTCAAGCGGGGTGATAAAGGCCGTGAGCAGGGCATCCTCGAGCTCATGGTGCTTCTTGTCGGCCGCATGCTCAATCGCATGCATCTTGTCGAGCATGTCGTGGATCTTCGCGGGGTCGAAGTTTTCAAAGATCTGCGTGAGCAGCTCAGCAGCCTGAACGGCGAGGTCGGCGCAGGCGACGTAGTTGTCAAAATAGAACGAATCGGGTTTCTTTGCCATGGGTGGGTCCTTTCGAGGCGAAGACGGGTGGGCGAAGTATTGCGGTCCGGATGGACGCTCGGTTTGACTAGAGGAACATCATGAACAGCTTGGCCATGACAAAGCTGATGAGTCCGCAGGCGGGGAAGGTGAAGAACCAGGTGAACATCATGTCCTTGACCACGCCGAAGTTGATGGCCGAGAGGCGCTTGACGGCACCGACGCCCATGATGGCGCAGGTCTTGATGTGCGTGGAGGACACGGGGATACCGGTAAGGGTGGCAAGCAGCAGGTTCGCGGCGCCTGCGAGGTCGGCGGAGAAGCCCTGGTACTTTTCGAGCTTGACCATGCTCTGGCCGACGGACTTGATGATGCGCTCACCGCCCACGCTAGTGCCGATACCCATGGTGGCGGAGCATAGCAGCATGATCCAGATGGGGATGCCGGCATCGCCGACGCCGGTCTGGCCGTTGGCGAAGGCGACACCTAAAAAGAGCACGCCGATGAACTTCTGTCCATCCTGCGCGCCGTGCATAAAGCTCATGGCCGCGGCACTCGCGATCTGAGCGTATTTAAAGAAGACGTTGGCACGTCGCCTGTTGGCGGCGGCAAACAGAATCGAGACGAGTTTGCACAGGACCCAGCCCATAACAAAACCCAGACCGATGGAGAGCGCCAGGCCGTAGATGACCTTCATCCACTCGTGGACGTTGACGCTGCTGGCGCCGCCGAGGGCGATGGCAGCGCCGGTGAGGCCGGCGATGAGGCTGTGGCTCTGCGAGGTGGGGATGCCAAAGCGCGATGCCGTGGCGCCGTAGACGACGATGGAGAACAGCGCCGCACACAGGCAGGCGAGCGCCATGGTGCTGTTTCCGCCAAAGTCGACGATATGCGAGATGGTGTTGGCGACGCTCGCGTTAAAGTGCGTCATGATGAGCACGCCCAGGAAGTTGAACGCGGCGCTCATGAGAATGGCGGCGCGGGCGGGCATGCAACGCGTGGTGACGCAGGTCGCGATGGCGTTGGGCGCGTCGGTCCATCCGTTGACGAAGATGGCGCCGAGCGCGAGGATCACGGTGACGGCAAGGACTGGGTTCGACACAAGTTGGCCGAGGAAGGTTGAGAACGTTACGTCCATGTAAGGGCTTTCTCGAAGTTTGCAGACACGTTACAAAAACATGATAAATCGTATCACCTCCTGCAGGTTTCTTTACTGAGTTCTGATGTGAGAAGTGAATTTTTTGGCACTAAAATTGAATATTAGTCCTGTTGACGGCAGGTGTACTTTTTGCTAACACGCCATAAGGACACGTGTGCGTGCCTCGACACTCCAAAACCACAGTCTGTTCGCTTTACAACATGCAAACATGCGTTCGATAATAGGAGGCATGGAATATCGACAGACAGATGGCAGAACTCGGCGCGTGCACAAGCAGTATGTGGACGTTGTAGCCCGCATCCTCGCGGGCGGACAAGTTGTGCCGGTCACCGTCTGCTGGGTCGACGGACGCTGTTTTACGATTGACGAGATCGTCTCGTCCACAGGCTTTGGCCTGACGGTCCACGGTATCCGTACGGCAACCTATAAGGTTCGTTTTGGCGGACATGCGACCGAGCTGTATCTGGAGGACCAGGCGCGCGAACGGCCGGATGGCTCTCAGACGCACGTGATGCGTTGGTGGGTGTGGGCGTTCGACCGCACGCTCGAGGGGGAGCGCCGTAGGTAAGAGCGCGCAGCATTCGGGTACAATGGCAGGAATCTTGTCATCTACTGCGCCATCATGCGCGGTGCTTTTGAAAGGATGAAGCTATGAACGATATTCAGGGCTATCAGAACGGCCCCATCGAGACCGGTGCAAGTCGCGCTAAAGAGATGTCGCCGCGTGCGTACAACCTTGCCATGTCCGCCTTGATCTTCCTGGGCTTTTGCGCCATGGGCGCTGGCGCCTACTTTACGAGCACCATGGCGTTTGCGCGCATGATGATGAGCGGTGCCGCCCTGCCGCTGGTCTTTGGTTCGTTTATCCTGACCATTGTCGGCATCGTCATGATGTCGGCTGCCACCAGCAAGCAGTCTGTGGGCCTGTCCCTTGCGGGCTACGTGGTCTTTGCGAGCACCTTTGGCCTGACTGCGTCATTTGGTCTTGCCAACTACGACCTGCCCACCATCAACACCGCCTTTATCGCCACGGCCGCCATCACCTTTGTCTTCGGCGCGCTGGGCGTGACGTTCCCCAAGTTTTTCCAGCGCGTATACGGCATCGGCTTTGGCATCTTGCTCGCCACCATTCTGGTCGAGATCGTGCTGATGTTCATGGGCGTCTCGCAGACCATCACCGACCTGATCGTGATCGTGGTGTTCGCCGGTTTTATTGGCTACGACACCTATGTTGCCACGACGGTGCCGCCCACGCTGCCCAATGCAGTGCTTATGGCGTCCAACCTGTTCGTGGACATCATCAACGTGTTCCTGCGTATCCTGAACATTCTCGGCCGCCGCGACTAGCGCGGGGCATGCGGCATTTCTTGCCGGACACGGTAAAACGATGCGAAAGGCGGTCCTTCGGGGCCGTCTTTTTTGTGCGGAGCGGGGTATCATGGATGGGAAAAAGCCGGCAGCGGCAGCGACAGGAAAGGTGACCACTTATGGCAGACGTCGACAACAGGAACCGTAACCGCAGGCCCAACCGCGCGGGACAGCCGAACCCTAAGCGCGAGGCTCGTGCCAAGGCCGCCGAGCGCCATGTGGCGGCTGTGTCCGAGGCTTGCGCCAAGGATATCGAGCGCTCGCTTGCCGGCGTGCGCGAGTTCGACGGCATGCCTGCCAGCTTTGTCGCGGCGATGAAGGCCAAGGCCCAGGAGGCTGCGGCTGCCGAGGAGCAGGTTGCCGAGGACGTCGAGGGCACGGAGGCTGCCGAGGTCGAGGCTGCGACTGAGACCGAGGTGACGCCCGAGCCCGTTGAGGAGCCTGCCGAGGAAGTCGTCACGCCTGAGCTCGCGCCTGCCGAGGAGGCCGCTCCGGTACTGCCCGAGGTCACTGTGCTCGATGCCTCTGCCACGCAGGCAATCCTCGATAACGGTCGCGGCTATGCGCAGTTTTGCGATATGGCCGTGCTTGCCTTTGCCTCGTTTACCAATCCGGGCGGCGGCTATATCCAGGGCTATCTGGGCCAGGAGGCGACGCTCTGCGCCGATTCGTACCTGTACAACGTGCTCGACAAGCAACGCAAGTGGTACGGCGAGAACCGTCGCCGCAACATCAACTGCGAGCTCTACCGTAACCGCGCCCTGGTGGTGCCTGCCGTGCGCTTCGACCGCAACCACGTGCACGCGTATGCCGACGTGATCGTTGCTGCCGCGCCCAACGTCAAGCGCGCCCGCCAGGAGTACCGTGTGGGCGACGACGCCCTGCTGGATGCCCTGCGCGACCGCATCCGTTTTGTGCTCGCCATCTGCGACGAGCTGGGTCGCGAGAAGCTCGTGCTGGGCGCTTGGGGCTGCGACAACAACGGCTTTGACGCCGAGGCCGTGGCTGAACTCTTCCGCAAGGAGCTCGCATCGGGCGACTTTAAGGTCAAGCAGGTCTTCTTTGCCGTGCCTTCTACGCGCTGGGACGAGGACCTCGCTAAGTTTGAGCACGTGTTGGCAAACTTCCCCGAGCGCAACGAGGAGTCCTATGCCCAGGTTGCCGCACGCGCCGCGGCTGCCCGAGCCGCCGAGCAGGCTCAGGCTGCTGCCGAGGACGATGAGAACGAGGACGATTGGCGCAAGTATCTGTAAAGCGGTACGCGCTGACGGATGGGTCGAGCCGACGGGAGAGGCTGCTCCCGTCGGCTTTTTACTGAACGAGGGGCTTACGATGAGAAATGTTCTGTGCTTTGGTGATAGCAACACCTATGGCTATGATCCGGCGGGCATGCGCGACGGCACCGCGGTGCGTTATGCGCAAGATGTGCGCTGGTGCGGCGTGGCCCAGCGCGACCTGGGCGAGGGCTGGCATGTAATTGAGGAAGGCCTCAACGGTCGCACGACGGTGCGTGACGATATGTGCCATCTGGACACCAACCTCAACGGCGTTCGCGCGCTGCCGATGCTGCTCGAGGCCCATAAGCCGCTGGATGCCATTGTGATCATGCTGGGCACCAACGACTGTAAGACGGTCTTTAACGTGACGGCTTCCGATATTGCCCGCGGCGCCATGGCGTTGATCCGCGCCGTCCGTGCGTTTCCGTGGACCGATGCTGCGCCCTGCCCGCGCATTCTGCTGATGGCTCCTATCAAGATCAAGCCGCAGATTGCCGATGTGTATATGACCGACTTTGATGAGCGCTCCGTCGAGGCATCCGAGCATTTTGCCGAGTACTACGCGCACGTGGCCGAGCAGTTTGACTGCGACTTTTTGAATGCCGCCGACTTTGCCGAGCCGGGCGATATCGACTATCTGCACATGATGCCCGAAAGTCACGAGAGCCTGGGCCATGCCGTGGCAGCCAAGCTTCAAGAGATGTTAGGTGAGTAGCGCTACCCCAAACCACCACAAAGGGGACAGGCACCTTTGTGGTGGTTTTGCCCGGGTAAACGAACGGCTCGGTTGCCATATGGGCATGGATGAGCTCATCGACCTCTTTGCCGAGGGCGACGAGCTTGTCTCGAATACCGCTTTTGAGGATTTGGATCTTGCTTATGACGTGGCGAATGGTGCGACGTTCGATGGCGTCGTATTTCGATCCTGCGTGTTCGACGGTGTGGATTGGAGCGGTTCTACCTTCCGCGACGTGCTGTTTCGCGGCTGCCGCTTTATCCGCTGCAACATGGAGGGCTGCTGGCTCAATCGCTGCGACTTCGTCGATTGCTCGGCGCCGGGACTCAACTTGCTCAAAGCGCGCCTGTCGAGTGTGTCGTTTGCATCGTGCGATTTGAGCTACGCGAACCTCTCGGAAGGACGTATCGGGCCCCTTGCGGCGCGCGATACGCGTCTGACCGAGGCGGCACTTCAGGGCGCCAAGCTGGGGCAACTGCGCCTAGACGGTTGCGACCTGACGCGCGTCGATGTGTTTAAGACGCCGCTTTCCGGCGTGGATGTATCGCGCTGCACGTTTGCGGCGCCCATTATTTCGGGCGACTACCATGAGCTGCGTGGTCTGACAGTCAACGCCGAGCAGGCGCTGGCGTTGTCGGGTCTGCTCGGCATCCAACTCGCCGACGAATAAGCGCGCCGGTCCTTTGCTCGGTCGCTATCTAAAAACAAACCGTCGCAACATTCGATAATTTTTCGCGTTTGCGTGATTTTCATCGAATGTTGCGACGGTTTTTTGGTGCAAAGAAACATGGCCTTTTTGCACCACCTGTTTGTCTCGATCTGTAACATCTGGGGTCGATTTTGCCGAGTTACTGTTATAGATTGAGATAAATAAAAGGGTGCGAATAAAAAATCTCGATCTGTAACTGGTAGACCTAGAAATGGACTCTAACTGTTACAGATCGAGATATTTGCGGGAACCACCACAAAGGTGCCTGTCCCCTTTATTATGAGCAGGACATTGTCAAGAGGCAAAATCGGGCCCGACCCCAACG
>CAKTWW010000017.1 GCA_934630855.1 uncultured Collinsella sp. | reverse complement strand
GAGCCGCTCGGCGCTAAGGCCCTCGTCATCGTGACGCCTTCGGGCAAGAAGCGCGTCGGTGCCAAGATCGAGGGCGGCTTTGCCGAGGCTAAGGCCGAGCTGCTGTTTGAGGACTTTAACGGCGAGTGCTCCAAGGGCGAGGTCGATCGTCTGGTTGCGCTCGCTCGCGACAACGGCTGCGACATCATCGTTGGCGTCGGTGGCGGCAAGATCCTCGACACCGCGAAAGCCGTTGCCTACTACCTGGAGTCTCCGGTCATCATTTGCCCCACCATCGCTTCGACCGATGCCCCGTGCTCGGCGCTCTCGGTGCTCTACACCGATGACGGCCAGTTCGACAAGTACCTGTTCCTTAAGGCGAACCCCAATATCGTCCTTATGGACACCACGGTCATCGCCGCAAGCCCGGTGCGCCTGACGGTGGCGGGCATGGGCGATGCGCTCGCAACCTACTTTGAGGCCCAGGCGACGCATGATGCCGACGGTGGCACCTGCGCTGGCGGCAAGGGCGGCATGGCCGGTCTGGCGCTCGCCAAGCTCTGCTACGAGACGCTTATGGCCGATGGCGTCAAGGCCAAGGTCGCGCTGGAGAAGGGTGCGCTCACGCCTGCCGTCGAGCATATCATCGAGGCCAATACGCTGCTTTCGGGCATTGGCTTTGAGAGCTCGGGCCTTGCTGCTGCTCATGCCATCCACAATGGCCTGACGATGCTGCCCGAGTGCCACGGCATGTACCACGGCGAGAAGGTCGCCTTTGGCACCATCGTCCAGCTGGTACTCGAGGATGCTCCGACTGAGAAGCTTGAGGAAGTCTTGGGCTTCTGCATTGAGCTGGGCCTGCCGGTCACGATGAAGGAACTTGGCGTTGCCGAGCTTACGCGCGAGCAGGCCATGATCGTTGCCGAGGCCGCCTGTGCACCCGAGGACACCATGTGCAACATGCCGTTTGAGGTGACGCCCGAGATGGTCGCAAACGCCATTCTGGGCGCCGACGCACTGGGCCACTACTACCTCATGGATGAGTAAATCAAGCTAAGGAAGGGGCAAAGCCAACAGATGGCTTTGCCCCTTTTGCTATGGTGCAAAGAGGTCAGGTTACTTTGCACCAATCGTTGTTTGATGAAGGGCGGATTCTCGTATGGCGCTTCCTATGGTTTATGGCGGTCCCGGCCGGTATGTTCAGGGGCCGGGCGAACTTTCGCGTCAGGGCAGGTATTTGTCATGGTTGGGCTGCGCTGCCTATGTCTTGTTTGACCAGGGCACCGAGGATCGGCTGTGCAGGCAGATCGTCGATGGATTTCTGAACGAAGATCTAAGCGAGCCGTTCTTTAAGATTTATAACGGTCCGTGTACGGAAGAGGCCGTTGTCGGAATGGCTCAGGAAGCCCAGGCCGAGTATTGCGACATGGTGGTGGGCATTGGCGGCGGCAAGATGCTCGATATCGCCAAGGCAGTAGCGTTTTATGCCGAGCTGCCGTTGTGTGTATGCCCCACGGCGGCTTCGATGGACGGCCCGTGCAGTGCGATTTCGGTGCTGTATCACGAGGATGGGTCGTTCGACCGCTACTTGATACTCGACAAAAATCCCGATCTGGTCGTGGTCGATACCAACGTGGTTGCGGCAGCACCACTGCGGATGACGGTCGCTGGTATGGGCGATGCGCTGGCAACGTACTTTGAGGCGCGTTCGTGCGCCGCGGCGCGCGGCACCAACGAGCACGGTGGCGCGCCAGGGCACTTGGCCCTGGTTGCGGCTCGTGCCTGCTATGACACACTTATGGAGTGCGGTATCGCTGCCAAGCGGGATCTCAAAAAGGGGCGTACATCGCCAGCGGTTGAACGCCTGATCGAGTGCAATATTCTGCTCTCGGGCGTCGGCTTTGAGAGCGGTGGCTTGGCGTTGGCGCATGCCATCGCCAACGGTCTGACGATTCTGCCCGAGTGCAAGGCCATGCATGGTGAGGCTGTGGCATTTGGCCTGGCGGTGCAGCTGCGCCTGGAGCGTGCGCCCGAGTTTGATCAGGTGCTCGAGTTTTGCCAACGCGTTGGTCTGCCGACGACGCTCGAGGAGCTGGGCCTTGGCGAGATTTCCGATGCCGACCTGCAGAGTGTTGCAGAAGCGGCCTTTAAAAACGAGCGCAATATGGCCAACGAGCAGGCAAAGGTAACCAGACAAAAACTCGTCGAGCTTATGCGTACAGAGTAGGGAAGAAGACGGGGCAGACCCGCGATGAGGTCTGCCCCGCCTTCGCTTGTTTAAAGCTCGCAGACGTTCTGGGCGCGGCCCTCGACGTAGGCGATGACGTTGTCGAACTCAATCTTCGCGCGGCGCTCCATGGCCTCGTGCGTAAGGAATGCAACATGTGGCGTGAAGATGCAGTTCTTGGCGTTGACGAGCGCGTAGTCGGCAGGAATCGGCGGCTCCATATCAAAGACGTCGATGCCGGCGCCGGCGAGCTTATCGTCGTTGAGCGCCTGGGCAAGGGCGTCGTTGTCCACGATGGCGCCACGGGCGCAGTTGATAAAGACGGCGCCATCTTTCATCTGAGCGAACTGCTCGGTACCAAAGGACTTGCGCGTGGCATCGTTATTGGGCAGGTGCAGGCTCACGATATCGGACTCGGCAAGCAGTTGCTCGAGCGAGACCTGCTCAATGCCGGCCTCGGCCGCCTCGGGGTGCTCATGGCGGGCATAGCCCAGCACGCGGGCGCCAAAGGCCTTAAAGAGGCGGCCCGTGGCGCAGCCGATCTTACCGCAGCCCACGATACCCACGGTTTTGCCGCGGATCTCGGTGCCCATAAGGCCGGCGCTCGTCTTGCCGTCGCGAACGGCGGTATCGGCGGCACCTACCTTGCGCAGTACATCGATAGTAAGGCCAAGGGTAAGCTCGGCGACTGAAACGTCGGAGTAGCCGGCACAGTTGCGTACCTCAACACCGCGCTCGCGGCAGGCGGAAAGCCCCACGTGGTCGATGCCGGTGAAGGCAACGGCGATCATCTTGAGCGAATCGGCGCCGGCGACGACCCCGGCAGGGTAGGGGTTATTGGCGATCATGACGACCTCGGCGCCCTCGCTACGACGGGCAAGCTCGGCCGGATCGGTGGTCTTGGTATCAAAGTAGACAAACTCGTGACCGGCTTCCTTGAGCGGTGCGGCAAGCTCGTCGATGGCCTGCGTGGGTACGCCTAGCGGCTCGAGCAGTGCAATCTTCATCTATAGGCTCCTCTGTATAAACCTATTCGTTGGGGCTGATATTAGATTGTAGGGCTCTTTGCCGTCAAAGGTACTCTGCATGTAATTTGCCCGAGGTGCGAGCTGTTAGCGTATCATTATCTATCGCTTGTTTGCACTGCTCAGGGAGGGGCCGCGCATGGCGCAGGAACACGATCTGTTTGATGACATCATCGAAATCAGCAAGGGCTTGGATTTTTTTAAAGACCCGCTTGGCGGCGTGACCGACGCGCTCGATCCGTCGGCGCCGCAGTGGAACCCTGCCGACTACAAGGAGCGTCCGCGCGGCAACACCATACCGTGCCTGGCTTGCAAGAACGAGAAGAGCGGCTGCACCGCGTGCATGGACGTGTGCCCGGTGAACGCCATCGAGATCGAGGAAGATGCTATCGAGATCCTCGACAGTTGCCGTAAGTGCGGCCTGTGCGCCGCTGCTTGCCCGACGGAGGCGATCATCTCCCCGCGCCTTGCGCCCAAAAACGTCTACGACGACATTGTCTCGGCGGCCACGAGTCACGAGACCGCCTACGTTACCTGCACGCGCGCGTTGAAGCGCATGCCGCGCGAGAACGAGGTCGTCGTTGCCTGCGTGGGCGATATTACGGCCGAGACCTGGTTCTCGGTGCTGGCCGACTATCCCAACGTGAGTGTGTACCTGCCTCTGGGCGTTTGCGATAAGTGCCGCAACACCGGTGGCGAGGACATTCTGGGCGAGGCTATCGCTACTGCCGAGGAGTGGGCTGGTACGGGTATGGGTCTGGAAGTTGACCCCAAGAGCCTCAAGTGCCATAAGCGTCGCGAGTATGAGCGCAAAGAGTACATGGAAAAGATCGCCCGCACCACAGGCTTGACCGTGACCAAGCTCAACCCGGCAACGGCAGCACTGGCATCGGTGACACAGAAGCTGAAGGCTCACCGTCACCAGATTACCCAGCTTGAGCGCACGCTCAACACCATGTGCGGCACCACGACGACTAAGCGTCGCCGTTCGCTCACCCATGGGCGTCAGCTGGTGCTCTCGACGCTGCAGAATCACCCCGAACTTGCCCAGAATATGCAGGTGAGTACGCCGGAGTGCGATTTTGACAAGTGCACGTCGTGCGGCGAGTGCGTCAACGTGTGCCCCACGTTTGCCTGCGATCTGGTGGGAAGCGGCCGCTTTGCGCTGGAGTCAACGTATTGCCTGGGTTGCGGCGCCTGCGTCAAGGTCTGCCCCGAGCATGCGCTTAAGCTCGTTGAGCACGATGCGTCCAATCTGGTCGTCGTTGATCCCGAAGCCGAGGAAAAGGCCGCCCAGAAGGCCAAGGCCCACGAAGAGGCCGAGAAGGTCAAGGCCGAGGCAAAGGCGAAGCTCGATAAGATGCTCGACCAAGTGGAGAAGCTCGCGGACTAGCTAGCGAGCCTAATCTCTGCTTCATTTGCGCCGCCGTGGTGTCTGGGTTCGCCCGGATGCTGCGGCGGCGCTATACTTATGCAGTTTGAAATACTTGTACCAAAAGGAGCTGTCGTGTCCCTTTCCATCGGTATCGTGGGCCTGCCCAACGTGGGCAAGTCAACGCTGTTCACCGCGCTTACCAAAAAGACCGGCCTTGCCGCCAACTACCCGTTCGCCACGATCGATCCCAACGTGGGTATCGTCGACGTGCCCGATAGCCGTCTGCAAAAGCTCGCCGACATCGTCAACCCGGGCCGTATCGTGCCGGCAACGGTCGAGTTCGTCGACATTGCAGGCCTGGTGAAGGGCGCCAACGAGGGCGAGGGCCTGGGCAACCAGTTCTTGGCCAACATCCGCGAGACCGACGCCATCTGCGAGGTCGTGCGCTACTTTAAGGATCCCAACGTCATGCGCGAGGTTGGCCGCACGGGCGAGTTCGTCGACCCTGCCGGCGATGCCGATACCATCATGACCGAGCTCATCCTGGCCGATATGGGCACGCTCGAGAAGCAGCTGCCCAAGCTCGAGAAGGAGGCCAAGCGCGACAAGGAGCTCATGCCTAAGTTTGAGGTCGCCAAGCGTCTGCTTGCCTGGCTCAACGAGGGCAAGCGTGCCGCGTCCATGGAGATGACCGATGAGGAGCGTGCCGCCGCCAAGGGCCTGTTCCTGCTCACCATGAAGCCCATCCTGTACGTGGCCAATGTGGACGAGGACATGCTCAACGACGACCTGGCGCCTATCGACGGTGTCAAGCCGCTGCCCATCTGCGCCAAGATCGAGGCCGAGCTTTCCGAGCTCGACCCCGAGGACGCCGCCGACTACCTGGAGAGCCTGGGCCTGGAACAGCCCGGTCTGGACGTGCTCGCTCAGGCTGCCTACAAGCTGCTCGGTCTGCAGTCGTTCTTTACGGCCGGCGAGATGGAGGTCAAGGCCTGGACGGTGCGCCAGGGCGCGACCGCCCCGCAGGCCGCCGGCGTCATCCACACCGACTTTGAGCGCGGCTTTATTAAGGCTGAGGTCATTGGCTACGACGACTACATCGAGCTCGGTGGCGAGCAGGGCGCCAAGGCTGCCGGCAAGCTGCGCATCGAGGGCAAGGATTACATCATGGCCGACGGTGACGTCGTGCACTTCCGCTTTAACGTGTAAGGACGACGCATATGTTCAAATATGGAAAAAAGGCCGGCTATATGGGCATCGCGCTGCTCGTGCTCGCGGTGCTTCCGCTCGTGGTTGCGGCGTGCGTCCTTCCCAACATTGGACCCGAGGTGGCAACGAAGTTCAACGCCGCTGGCGAGGCAACGCGCTGGGGCAAGAGCTACGAGCTGCTGGCGCTGCCGGTGCTCAACCTGCTGCTCGGCGTGGCGACGTACTTTACCGCCGGTCGTCAGGCTAAGAACAACGACGACTCTGCTGTGATGGCGCGACTAACGTGTGAGCGTTATCTGCGCAACGGCTGCATCACGGGCGTGTTTCTCAATGTGATTAACGTCTACTTTATGTATTCGGCAATTACCGGTACGGGCTTTGGGCTGGGGTTCTAGCTTGCCCCTCTAGGCAACGAGCCTGCAAGCATATTCGATGGCTGCTGCGAGGCCGCCGCTCGATCGTGGTTTAAAGACCACGTCGGCGGCGGCCTCGTTTTCGTAACTCGCGCCGCGGAGGGTCAGGGCGACGGCGGCTTCCATCAACAGGGGAAGGCCGTGCTGCGTGGTGGCGATAACGGCGGTCTGGTCGAGTGTGCAGCTGTGCTGTTGGCAAAGTGATGCGAGCTCGCCTTGCTTTGGGTTGGGGAGCAGCACCGCGTCAACGCGACTTAATAACAGCGTGAAGGCGGTGCGTTCGTCGGGTGTGAACTGGTCGGCCTCGATAACGACAAGAGCAATCGGCGTGTCGCGCCGGCGGCAATCTGCGCGCCGTACGTAAATCGAAGAACCCGACATAGAAAACTCCTGTGTATTCGGCAAAACGTAAACTATAGTTTACGTTTTTGTTCGGCTCCATTTCAAACTCGGCTGCATGGACGAACGTGCGAAACAGATTCTTGGCAAGCGAGTCGAACAGACACGCAGGGACCTTGGTATCTCCAAGGTCGATTTTTGTGTGGCAACAGGAATCAGCCGCCCCTACCTCGACCGAATCGAAGACGGAACGGCAAACTTCACACTTAAAGTTCTATTTAAGATTGCGCCCGCACTCGGCATGACGGTGTCAGAGCTTCTCGAGGGCATTGAATAGGGGATACCGGTCGATATCTGATTACGCCATCGGGATGCGGTCGTGGTTGACCTGGCTGTAGAACAGGCGCTGGATTTCGGCAGCGTCGCGCGACTGGCCGAGCGCCCACATGGTTTTGGCTACGAGTGTTTCGGTCGTCATATCGTCGCCACGCAAAATGCCCGGATGATCGGCGTAAGCGCGGCCGACCTCGTAGACGCCCAAGTCCAGACCCTCCTCGGGCACCTGCGTAGTCATAACGACGGTGCGGCCCGAATCGACCCAGCGGAAAATTGCCTCCTGGAACGATTCGCCCGACTCTCCAAACTCCGGGATGCCGCCAATGCCAAAGGTCTCCAGAATCACGGCATCGTAGCTGTCGGCCAGAGCGTCCAGAATGCCAGGGTTTACGCCGGGCGTGAGTTTGAGCACAAAAACGCGCGGGTCGATGTTGTCGTAGAAACGCACCGGGTTTTCTCCCTGATGCGCGCCGTGAAGCCCGTTACGCACAATGCGAGCGTTGCGGATGTAGGCGATGGGCGGATAGTTCACGCTAATAAATGCGTTAAAGCTCATGGTGCGCTGCTTGCGGGCGCGCGTACCGGCAATGGCCACGCCGCCAAACACGATCGAGACATCGTGCGAATGCTCGTCAAGCGCATAGAGAAGGCTCTGATACAGGTTGAGCTTGGCGTCGGTAAAGGGATTGCCCATGGGCTTTTGCGATCCGGTGAGCACGATGGGCTTGGGGCTGTCCTGAATCAGGTAGGAAAGCGCTGCCGCGGTGTAGCTCATGGTATCGGTGCCGTGCAGAATCACGAAGCCGTCGTGGCCGGCATAACCCTCGACGATGACGTCGCGGATACGCATCCAGTCACTGGGGCGCATATTGGTGCTGTCGATGTTCATGGGCTGCACGACGTCGAGCTCGCAGAGGCCCGAGATCTCGGGGACGCTCTGGGCGAGTTCCTCACCGGTCAGGGCGGGGGAGAGGCCGTTGCCGTCCTCGGTCGATGCGATGGTGCCGCCCGTGGCGATGAGAAGGATGCGCTTCATTCTGGTATTCCTATCGTATTTGCCGCCACAGAGGCGGAGTCGTTCGGCAGTATTGTGGCACAGGGCGTCCAATGTTCAAACGTATTACATCATCTGTAACGTTTAGTAACACTTCAGTTTGCCTCGAATGGGGCGCGGCTCGTGCGTTTGCCGTGCGCTGATGGCTATGACGGGCGCAAAGCCGCTGGTTACGTGTACACTATGAAAGTTATTTTCGTTCATTCGCGCGGGCGGGCACCGGCTCCCCGCCAACAAGAGGGGGAAACCATGGATCAACATGCTTCCGCAAAGGTCCTCGTACTCGACTTTGGTGCGCAGTACGGTCAGCTCATTGCCCGTCGCGTCCGCGACCTCAACGTGTATTCCGAGATCGTTCCCTGCGACATCTCAGCCGACGAGATTCGCGAGATGAACGCCGCTGCGCTCATTCTTTCCGGCGGTCCGGCCTCCGTGTATGCCGAGGACGCTCCGTCCATCGACCCCGCCATCTTTGACCTGGGCCTTCCCGTCCTGGGCTTCTGCTACGGCCACCAGATCACGGCCGTGACGCTCGGCGGCAAGGTCGGCCACTCCGAGGTGGGCGAGTACGGCCGCGCCACCATCACGCGCACGGCCGGCGCCAAGCTCTTCAATTCCACGCCCATGGAGCAGACCGTGTGGATGAGCCACCGCGACGCTGTCTCCGAGGTGCCCGAGGGCTTTACCGTCACCGCCAGCACTGACGTGTGCCCGGTTGCCGCCATGGAGTGTGCCGAGCGCAAGATTTTCACCACGCAGTTCCACCCCGAGGTCAAGCATTCCGAGTACGGTCAGCAGCTGCTGAGCAACTTCCTGTTTGAGATTTGCGGCCTGGAGCCCAACTGGAGCATGGACAACCTCGCCGAGACCATGACGGCGGACTTCCGCGAGAAGGTCGGCGACGACCGCGTGATCCTGGCTCTGTCCGGCGGCGTTGACTCCTCCGTCGTGGCTGCCTTGGGCGCCCGTGCCGTTGGCAAGCAGATGACCTGCGTGTTCATCAACCACGGCCTGCTGCGCAAAGGCGAGCCCGAGCAGGTTGAGGAGGTTTTCACCAAGCAGTTCGACGTCGACTTCATTCACGTTCACGCCGAGGACCGCTATGCCGAGCTTCTGGCCGGCGTGACCGAGCCCGAGGAGAAGCGCCGCATCATCGGTACGCAGTTCTGGAAAGAGTTCTTCGCGGTTGCTCAGCAGCTCGAGACCGATGGCAAGCCGGTCAAGTACCTGGCTCAGGGCACCATCTACCCCGACATCATCGAGTCCGGCGCTCGCAAGACGGGCGGCAAGACGGCCACCATCAAGAGCCACCATAATCTGATCCCGTTCCCCGAGGGCGTGCACTTCGACCTCATCGAGCCGCTCGACCACTTCTTTAAGGACGAGGTCCGCGCGCTTGGTCTGGCGCTGGGCCTGCCGGGCCACATTGTGTTCCGCCAGCCCTTCCCGGGCCCGGGTCTGGCTATTCGCATCATCGGCGCGGTTGACAAGGAGAAGCTCGAGATCCTCAAGAACGCCGACGCCATCGTGCGCGAGGAGCTCGACGCCTACAACCAGCGTCTGTTTGAGCAGACCGGCGAGCGCAACTCCGAGCACAGCTGCTGGCAGTATTTCGCCGTCCTGCCCGACATCAAATCCGTCGGCGTTATGGGCGACGAGCGCACCTATCAGCGTCCGATCATCCTGCGCGCCGTCGAGTCCAGCGACGCCATGACCGCCGACTGGGCCAAGCTGCCCTACGACGTCCTGGCCCGCATCTCCGGCCGCATCGTGGCCGAGGTTCCCGGCGCCAACCGCGTGTGCTACGACATCACGTCCAAGCCGCCCGCGACGATCGAGTGGGAATAGCTGATATCTAGCGTTTCCGAGCCCCTGACCTGCACAAACAGGTCAGGGGCTTTTCGTTTGGCAACCGCTGGACAACCTTTATGGTTTCGCGCCTCGTGAACAGGGAACGTAGCACTGTTCACGTCTGGGCCGATGCCGGCACCGATCAATGCCCGCGCCGCTTCAGCTTCCGCTGCTCGAAGCACGCCGCCCGGAGTTCCCCGCCAGGGGAGAGCTGACCGTTCCTTGCGAAACCGCGAAATCAGCTATATCCGCTTGCTGCGGGCTTGCTTGAGCCAGTTCCTCTTGAAAGAGCCTATACCTCCGAAGAACTTGTTGTACGTCTCATCGTTCTCCTTGGCCTCGTACTTGACCAAGGCGAGTTCGATGGTGCAGAGGTAATCCGCCACTTGCTCGAGGCGGTAGTCGGTCATCGAGGTCTTGCGGCGCCGAACGACCCCCTTTGAGAGGACCTTGCCCACCGAGCCGTCTCGCCCACGGAACAGAAGGAGCGCATCCTCGCGACCTTCGGCGACCTGTGCTGCGAGATGGAGGGCTGCACCATCGCGCAGGGCCCTTTCCAAAGCGAAGTGTCGAGCCGAAGTGTTGAGCGTCGGCCCTGAATGTTCAATGGCCGTTGTTTTCTGCCCCTCAAGTGGTGAACTTCTCCTCGGGGCTGTTGATTCCCCCACGCGCCCCCTTCCGTTCTCTGTGTTCCCCTTATACTCCTTGTACAAGGAGGTAAGAAGTCATGGACAAGACCGCACAGGACAGCTTGGCAAAGAAGCCCGTCGACATGAGGGACAGGATTCTCGAGCACCTCGAGGCCCTCACCTCTGCCGTCTCGCTCGACGACCTTGCCCGTCTGTCCACCTCCGACATCGCCGAGACGCTCATCATCTCCAGGAGCCTGGCGAGCCAGTACCTCAACGACCTTGTTCGCGCCGGCTTTGTGGTTAAGGTGGCGGGCAGGCCTGTCCGTTATTTTCATCGCCGCGCGTTCCAGAAGCGTTTTCAGGTAAAGCTCTCTGCAAGCGAGTACGCCTCGCTCGCCGACCTCATCCAGGTGACGGGAATCGCCGATCACCGCGACTTCGCGCGTGCCGTGGGCTTCGACCTGAGCCTCAGCTCCGTTGTCGAGCAGTGCAAGGCTGCGGTTCAGTACCCTCCGTTTGGCCTGCCCATCCTCTTGAGCGGCGGCGTGGGTGTCGGTAAGTCTTTCCTTTCTCGCCTTGTGTACGAGTACGGCAAGAACCAGGGCTTGCTGTCCCGCGACTCCTCATATGTGCGCATCGACTGCGCCGGGGTCCCGGACGCCGCCTCGTTCAACGGGCTTCTTGACGAGTCGATCGCGAAATCGCGCGGGGGTGTGGTCTTTGTCAACGGCATCGAGGCACTCTCTCCCTCTGCGATGGAGCACTGCCTTGCGACGGCCCTCGGGCTCGATGCCTCCCAGGATGCGCCGCGCGCTCGCCTCGTTCTTTCGACGGCGCTTTCCGCCGATGACCTGAAGGTTTCCTCGGCCTACAGCAAAATGCCCATCTGTGCCCGCGTCCCCTCACTCAAGGAGCGGACCCCCGAGGAGCGCGAGGATCTCATCTTGAGCTTCCTGCGCAGCGAGGGGTGCCGAATCGGTTCTGATGTGAAGATCAGCCGCGGCGCATACCGTTGCCTCGTGAACGCGGACTTTTCCGATAACATCGCCGGCTTGCGCGCCTGCGTGACGAACTGCTGCGCCAAAGCGTTCCTCAATCGCGAGGGCGACTACGTCGTCGTTCGCCCGTATCTTCTTCCCAGCGGGCTCCTCTCCTCCGCGCAGATCGATCAACAGCCCGACGATGGCGCTCTGATCGACGCGTCCCTGGATGCCGCCGAGAGCACAGGGCCGGTCGAGCAGGCGCTCGATGCCCTGTGCTCTCTCGATGAGCGATTCTGCGCCGGGGAGCTCTCTGTCTCCGAGCTCGTCTCGCAAGCTGTCTCCGCTGTGCGCGGCGTTGAGGATCACTTGATCTTCGGCCACGGCGTCGCCTCATCGAGGTCGCGCGCCTTCGAGCGCGTCGTGGGCGCGGTCCTTGCCGACGCAGGCTCTTCTTATGGCATCGAGCTTTCGAGGAAGGTCACTTTTCTACTGGCCCAGGAGATTTGCCTGCAGTTGTGGCCGGGCATCGGCCTGGCTAAGCGAAAGTCTGCCTGTGCGGAGCAAATCTCCCATCTCCTCGGTGCCGTGACCTCCGAATTGCCGTTTGCCTCGAGCGTCTCCGATCAGGTCGCCGCAGACATGGAAGGGGCACTCGGAATCTCGCTCGATCACTTCACGAAGACGCTTCTGACGCTGTGCGTCGCATCGGAGTCTCGCGACGCGAAGGCCCTTCGGACGCTCTGCGTCATCTTGTCACACGGCTACTCGACGGCGACGAGCATCGCCGACGCGGCGAACCGTATGCTCGGCGTGCATGTGTACGAGGCGGTCGACATGCCCTACGACCAGCAGCTGAAGGACATCGTCGGTCCGCTCCAGCGCCTCGTCGACCGTCACTCGTACTGCACCGGGGTCGTGTTTCTTGTTGACATGGGCTCTTTGGAGGAGGCCTATAAGGCCCTCGAGAACGTTACCGACTCCACCATCGGGGTGGTGAACAACGTCTCCACCGGGCTCGCGCTCGAGATCGGGTCCGGGCTGCTCGGCGGCAAGTCCATCGCCGAGGTTCTTGGCGATGCGACCGCCGTGTGCGTGACGCACTGCAAGGTGATCGAGCGCGTCAACCGTGAGGACGCCATCGTCTTCTGCTCCGAGTCCGGGGTCGACGCCGCGGAGAGGATACGCCAGCTCGTCTCGCAGAGCCTCCCGCGCACCATAGGCGCACGCCTGCTCACGAGGCCCTTCAAGCAGCTCGTCACGAACGGGTCGAACGACGCCGTTTTCTCCGAGCACCGCGTCTGCGCCGTCATCGGCACGGGAGACCCCGGGATTGCCTCCGTTCCCTACGTCGCCCTCGAAGACATTATGTCGACGGCGTCCGCCTCGAAGGTCGATGCCGTGTTCGGCAGGTGGCTTGACGCTTCCGAGCTCTCTTCTTTCCACGAGAAGCTGCTTTCGAACATGACGCTGCAGAACGTTATCCGCTCCATCACCATCCTCGACCCGGAGCGGCTATTCCACGAGATCGAGAGCGCCGTGCACGAGCTTCAGCGCAGAACGGGCGAGAAGATCGGCAGCAACGCCATCATCGGGCTGTACGTTCACCTCTGTTGCCTCGTTGAGCGCCTCGTCACCCGCAACCCCATCGAGACCTACGTCGGCCAGGATCGCTTCGAGGAAGAGCACACCGACTTCATCGAGTCCTTCAGGCAGAGTTTCTCGAGCATCTCGACGCGCTATCGCGTGGAGGTTCCTGTAAGCGAGATCGCCTACGTCTTCGACTACATCAGCGTGAGCGCCGCCCCGGCGCGAGAGGAGCGTCTCGGCTCCTCGAGCCTCCTGTTCGACGAGTGACCCCCGCGTCGTCACGAGCTGACCGCGCGTCTTCAATAATCCGATAACCCCTTGCCCGGCGCGAATCCGGATAGCGCCAAGGCAGTACCGAACGTAAGACTTGATTTGATAGGAGCAAACATGAGTGTTGTTATGGCACGAATCGACAATCGCCTGCTTCACGGCATCATCGTGACGCAGTGGGCCCCGGTGTCGGGCGCAACCCGCGTCATGGTCGTCGACGACAAGGTCGCCGGCGATGAGGTCCTGAAGTCCACCATGAGGATGGCGCGCCCCGCGGGCATGGCCGTCTCGATCATCTCTGAGGAGACCGCGCTCAAGAACTTCGCGGCGGGCAAGTACGACCGCGAGAAGGTCTTCGTCATCGCGAAGGAGCCCGAGACGATGCTTCACCTGGCCGAGTCGGGCGTCGAGTTCCCGTCGCTGATCGTCGGCGGCTCTCTTGTCAAGGAGGACGGCGTCCAGCTCACCCAGCGCGCCTATGCCTCCGCCGAGAACGTCCAGAGCTACAAGGCGCTCATCGCCCGCGGCGTCAAGGTGACGGCACAGTTCGTGCCCGCCGACAAGCCCGTCTCCGTCGCCGACCTCATCTAAGGAGGGATCATGGTCAACTTCACTATCCTGCAGGTCGTCCTTTTGACCCTACTTGCCTTCATCAAGCACGTGGACTACTACGGCATCCCGATGATCTTCGTCAACTATGCCGTCTTCTGGGGCCTTATCACCGGCGTCGTCATGGGCGACTGGCAGACCGGCCTCGTCATCGGCGGCACAATCCAGCTCATGCAGCTCGGCGTCGCGGGCTTCGGCGGCTCTTCGATCCCCGACTACGGCACGATGGCCATCATCGCCACCGCCTACGGCGTGACCCTGGGCTCGGACACGGGCCTCGCCATCGGCCTGCCGGTCGGCATGCTCGGCATCCAGCTCGACGTCATTGCCAAGATCCTCAACGGCTTCGTCGTGGAGAAGTCCCAGAAGCTCTGCAACGAGGGCAAGTTCAAGCAGATGAACGCCATCCTGTGGGTCTGCCCCGCGCTCTTCGGTCTGTGCGCCGCCCTGCCCGTCTTTGTTTCCGTGACGCTCGGCCAGCCCGCCGTCAACTGGCTCCTCGAGGTCATGCCCCAGTGGTTCCTCTCCGGCCTCACCCTCGCCGGCAAGATGCTCCCGGCCGTCGGCATCGCCATGCTGCTTCGCTACATGCCCACCGCTAAGTACTTCCAGTACCTGCTCGCCGGCTTCTTCCTCTCGGCCTTCCTGAACGTGCCCATCATCGGTGCCGCCATCGTCGGCGTTGCCCTCGCGATCGCGTTCTATCAGCGTGCCGAGAAGGACGCCGAGCTCACCGCCCACGCTTCCGCAGACGCCTTCATCGGAGAGGATGAGTAACCATGGAAAACGAGAACATCACCGCCGCCGAGGGCAAGCCCTCCGGCTATAAGGTCACCAAGAAGGACCTGCGCAACGCGAACTGGCGCTGGCTCATGAGCGTGCGCACCTTCAACTACCAGACCCAGCAGGGCGCCTCGGTCGCCTACGCCCTCTCGCCGATCCTGAGGAAGATCTACACGAACGACGAGGACTATAAGCAAGCGCTCAACAACCACTTCCGCTACTACAACACCCAGCCTTGGCTCGCCGCCATCATCCTCGGCGCCTGCGTGGCCATGGAGGAGCGTGACGGCCTCGCGGCGGCGGACGCCGTCCAAGACCTGAAGATCGGCACCATGGGACCGCTCGCCGGCGTCGGCGACTCCCTGCTCATGACCATGATCCCGACCATCATGGGCTCCATCGCCGCCTACATGGCCATCGAGGGCAACCCCGTGGGAGCCGGCATCTGGTTCGCGCTCATCCTGGCCATCTTCTGGGTCCGCATGCACGCCCTCGAGTTCGGCTACAAGCAGGGTGTGAAGCTCGTCACCGACTTCAGCGAGAAGCTTCCCAACCTCACTGCCGCCGCCTCCGTGCTCGGCCTCACCGTGGTCGGCTGCCTCATCGCCTCGGTCATCGGCGTCACCTGCCCGATTAGCTTCAGCTTCGGCGACGTCTCGATGGAGATTCAGCCGCTGCTCGACAAGATCCTGCCTGCCATGATCCCCGCCGCCATCACGGGAAGCGCGTATTACCTTCTTACCAAGAAGAACGCGAGCATGACGGCCCTCATCCTCGTGGTGATCGTCCTCGCGATGGTCGCCTCCGCCGCCGGCATCCTCGCCTAGCTTCGACCCAAGAGATTGGTGAATCAATGAGAAAGATAGTTGTGGCGAGCCATTCCCTTCTCGCCCAGGGCTTCAAGGACACCCTCGAGTTCCTTACGGGTAAGAGCGACGCCATCAACGCCGTGTGCGCCTACGTGAACGACAACGGCGAGGGGCTCGACGCGGCGGTCGAGGCGGCGCTTTCGGGCACTGACGAGGTCGTCGTCCTCACCGACGCGCTCGGCGGCAGCGTGAACCAGCGCTTCTCCCGCTTCGCCTCCGACCGGATCCACGTGATCGCGGGTGTCAACCTCCCGCTCGCCATGACGGTCGCGCTCGCGCGCCCCGACGAGAAACTCGACTTCGACGCCCTCGTCGACGAGGCGCGCCAGCAGATCGTCTACGTGAACGGTGCCAGTTCCGCCGAGTGCGAAGACGACGAATAGAGGAGGTCGACGATGAGAGAGTTCCTTAAGGACGTGTGGATGCACGGCGGTGAGGAAAGCCGCGCCATCACCCCCGAGAACATCACGGGCGAGAAGGGCCGCGCCGCCATGTCGGCCAGCCACCTCGGCGTCGGCCGCAAGGGCTCGTGCTGCGTGCCCCTTGAGTCCGGCGAGACCATCACGCTCGCGGACATCGAGGGCCCCGGCATCATCCGCCACATCTGGATGACCGTCCCCGACAAGACCGCCGCCGGCAGCTTCGTCATGCGCGACCTCGTACTGCGCTTCTACTGGGACGACGAGGAGACCCCCTCGGTCGAGTGCCCTGTCGGCGACTTCTTCTGCAACGGCTTCGGTGAGCGCGCCATCGTCAACTCGATGCCCATCTGCGTGAACCCGACGGGCGGCATGAACTGCTACTTCGAGATGCCTTTCAGGAAGCACGCCAAGGTCACGCTTACGAGCGAGCACCCCGGGTTCATTAAGTACATCTTCTACACGTTCAACTACGCGCTCACCGACGTGCCGGACGACGCCATGTACTTCCACGCCCGTTTTAACCGCGAGCGCAGCACCCGCAGGGGCGTCGACTACACCGTGCTCGACGGCGTGCGCGGTAAAGGCTACTACGTCGGCACCTACATGGCCCTGTGCGCCCTGGAGCGCTATTGGTGGGGCGAGGGCGAGATGAAGTTCTTCCTCGACGGCGACGAGGAGTTCCCCACGGTCACCTCGACGGGAGCCGAGGACTACTTCGGCGGTGCCTGGGCCTTCCTCGACAGGCCGCCCCACGCGCTGCCCGAGGCGCAGTGCTTCAACACGCTGTTCGCCGGCTACCCGTACCGCTCGACGCGCGACGCCACGCGCGACCGCTTCAGCGCGGGCAAGCCGAACCCGAACCCGATGCTCGCGACCAACGACGACGCGCTGCCCAGGCACGGCCTCTACAGGTGGCACCTTCCCGACCCGATCTCGTTCAAGGAGGACCTGCGCGTGACGTTCCAGGACCTCGGCAACGACGACATCAAGCTCTACGAGCGCGAGGACGACATCTCCACCGTCGCCTACTGGTACCAAAGCGAGCCGCACGCCGTGCTCGCCCCGTTTGCCGCAAGGCAGGACCGCGTGCCCAGGTAGGGTCGCCTCGAAACAAGCCAACGTTATGGGCGCCCGCGGTTGACCATGACTGCGGGCGTCCCTTTGTAAGGAGGATCACATGAGCGAAAAGCAAATGAGGCTCGGCGCCCTCGAGGCCGGCGGGACCAAGATGGTCTGTGCCGTGGTGTCCGGCGACGGCGAGGTCCTCGACCGTATGGAGACCCCGACGCTTACGCCCGCCGAGACCGTCCCGCAGATGATCGAGTGGTTCACCGTCCGTGATGTGGACGCGTTGGGCATCGGCGCCTTCGGCCCGACCTGCGTCGACCCCAACGACGAGCGCTACGGCTCCATCCTCCAGACGCCCAAGCTCGCGTGGCGAGGCCATGGTCTTCGCGCCGCGTTCGCCGACGCCCTCGGGATTCCGGTGGCCTACGACACGGACGTGAACGTTGCCTGCCTCGGCGAAGTGGTCTTCGGCTGCTGCAAGGGGCTCGAGGACGCCGTCTACGTGACCATCGGCACCGGCGTGGGCGCGGGCGTCATGTGCGCGGGCAGGCTCCTTCACGGCATGCTGCACCCCGAGGCCGGCCACATGCTGGTAAGGACCCGTCCCACCGAGGAGGGACGCTGCGTCTGCCCGAGCCACGCGAGCTGTCTCGAGGGCCTCGCCTCCGGCCCCGCCATTGCCGCGCGCTGGGGAAAGCCCGCGGCCGAGCTCGCGGACAACGATGAGGTGTGGGCGCTCGAGGGGGATTATCTGGGGCAGATGTGCGCGAACCTCGTGCTCATGTACTCGCCTCGCCGCATCGTCCTCGGTGGCGGCGTGATGCACCAGGAGCAGCTCTACGGTATCGTCCGCAAGAAGACCCTCGAATATCTGGGTGGCTACATCCAGACCGCCGAGCTTAAGGACATGGAGAGCTACATCTGCGCTCCAGGCTGCGGCGGCGACCAAGGAATCCTCGGCGCGGCCGAGCTGGCAAGAAGGGCGCTCGCGTAACTTGCGCTCTCTCCGCCATACAACGCGTTAAGAAAAGACGAGCGCTTTTTGCCAATTGGGCGGCAAGAAGCGCTCGCCTTTTGCATTTTTGCCTCTCAAAATCTTATTTTCACGATTTGCATTTTCATCCCATTGTCACCGACCCTTGCGGGAAACCGGAAAAAGCCGCTGACAGAAGGGTCTCTCAAATCGTTGTAACCCAGCATATAGCCGCGACTTGTGACCTGCAGACGGCTGTCCCACGTGCCGATTTCCTTGGCGGCATCCGAAACCGCAAAATATGCCCCCACATCCTTGATTTTTGCAGTCTTAAGCCATTTTTTTGCGATCATCTTTACTGCCGTCCGATTGGCAGCATCAAAGACCAGCACACCGCCGGGGAAAGCGTCCGCCATCCCCCGCACCAGTTCCCGGACCTGCTGGGTCAGAAAGTAATAGAACACCCCGGAGGCAAAGAACACCGCCCCGCCGGAGGTATCGATTTTGCTAAACCATGCGGTGTCTTTCAGGTCGCAGGGGATATTTTGTTCTCGATCCCCGGCGGGCAGTAGCTGCTGCCGCAAGGCAATCACATCCGGGAAGTCCAGATTGTAGATCTTGCATCTACCGTTGTCGCAGGTTCTGCCGGTGTTGTCCAGCCCGCAGCCCAGATTGACCACCGCCGCATTGGGGTGGCCTTTCAGGTAATCCCGCACCTCGAAAGCAAGATCACTCTGCCGTGTGGCCACCTCGAGCGCACCAAAGCGCTGCATCAGGCTGCGGGAGTTTTTCTCTGCCTCTGAAAAGTCGTAGTCGATTTGGTCGAGCAGACGAACCGCTGTTTCATCCCTATAAAGGTTCGGGTACAGCTCCGTACACAGCTTCCGGGAATACAGCGGGAGGATCAGCGTCTCCTGAACGGTGCTTTTCTCAATTTTACATTTCATAGGTTTCTTCCTCAGTGAATAAAAACTGTCACAATTGCCGCCAGCACAGCCGCTATGACCGTCATGCCTATCGCCATGTGCAGGATGGATGCAAAAATACCCGTGCTTGATGCCCTTACTTCCGCGCCGTGACGCAGAGCCACTTTTTCTTTTTGCGTATCTGCACCTCGTGAAAACCCGCCTGCTCCAGACACGCCTGTAATTCAATGCCCTTGTAGATGGTCATGCCGCCGATGATCTGCGTCCACCTCTCGTCCTTGTCCGTATCGCCATTGCTCTCGTTGCAGATAAGAATTGTCCCGCCTGGCTTCAGCGTCCGCCAGACCTCACGGAAGCATCGGGGCAAATCAGGCCAAAAATAGACGGTCTCAAAGGCCGTGACGGCATCGAAGTAGCTATCCTCAAACACCATATCCGCCACACTGCCTTGCAGAACGGCGCAACGCCCCTCCCGAATTGCAGTTCGGTTGAGCTTTCTAGCCTTCTCCACGCTGACGGGCGAATAGTCGATGCCCTTGACGACGCCATGCGGGCATTTTTTCAGCAGCCGTTTTATGTTCGCCCCGCCGCCGCAGCCGCAATCCAGCACCTTGGCGTTTGGCGCAAGTCGTAGAAACTGAAGTCCCCACCGCGCCACAGGGCTGTGGCCCAGATTCATCATGCCAACCATAAGTTTTCCGCCGAGGCCCACGGGCTTGCGGGTGTTTTCAAAGAACGACATCTGGCCCCTCCGATTTTGTGCATTCCGCATAGGTCAACGGGAACGAGGCCTTCAGCACCGCGCTTTTCTGCACCGCCCAGCCGTTTTGACGCAGGAAACGCAGGTATTCCTCGCTTGTCCACCTGCTGTGGAGGGGGAATCCCGCCATACTCATGAAAAAGGCTTTTGCCTTGCCGGAAACCGAGCTCCCCGCGTGAGTGAAGGTTGGTGCGATGAGCACGCCGTCGTCCTTCAGCACCCGCCTGATTTCTTGCAGGGCCTTTTCCGGATGCGGCGCTATGTGAAGCGCGTTGGACGCGATCACCACTTCGAAGGACTTCTGTGCATAGGGCAGGCGGAACATATCTTGTACGGAAAAGTGCAGCTTTGCGGATTGATTGCCCCGCTTTGCTTCAAGGATCATCTGTGCAGAAGCGTCTGTAGCCTCGATGTGTGCCGCCGCATCCACGATGCTCTTTGCGATAAGCCCCGTGCCGGTGGCAACCTCCAGTACGGTTTTTGCTTTCACCACCGGCCTAATCAGCCCATACATCTTCTCATACGCCGCCCGGTCGTTTCGCATGAAACGGTCATACCGACCGGCGTTCTTGTCCCAGAAACCCTCGCGTTCGTGCATGGCTGTCGCCCCCAAACAGTTAGAGCGATCTAACTATAACACACGAATCATGCAGTAAGATGAGGCTAACCTTTTTTCTTGGCTAAGACGCATCTCTCCGGTTTTCGCTTATAGCGGCGCGTGTCAGATACTAGGCTGGAGCTGAAGAAGGAGCTTGGCGGACAGGTAGGCCGATACCGGTTCCCGGAACGGTGATCCAGCCAATTACACCAGGGCTCTAGTCATGCAGGTAAACCCAATCCATGACGGGCAATAGGTCCTTTTCTCTAGCTCGATGTCTTTCGGAGCTTGACGATTTGGACTGATGGAGGCGAGAAGTCCCTCACCGCGCCAATACCAGACGATTGCGCTATAGGCATCTCTCCGACCCTTTGAATCACCCCTTTTCACGCCACCCGCTACGAACTCCGGTGGAACCAGGGAGTGATTGAAGGAGCGACCTGCGGTTTTGCGAATCAATTGAGTCATTCCCTAAATCGCGAATCAAGGGCCTGATTCGCCCAAATTGTGCACGAATCAGCCCTTGGGCGGCGCGATGCGACACGCATCGACAACACTCGGACTGGATTAGTCACTGAGTGGGAGTGCTTGAAACGAGGCGATTGAATAACTCCATCCATTTTGGTTAAAACAAAAAAACATGCCGCGCGTCTGCGGCATGAAGGAGGGAGATTTCTATGAATATCGTTGTATTGAGCGGCAGCCCGCGTAAGGGCGCCAATACCGATACCATGGCCGAGGCGTTTGCCGAGACCGCGCGTGAGGGCGGCAATACGGTCGAGGTCGTCCGCGTTGCCAGCAAGAAGATCGCCGGCTGCTTGGGATGCCAGTACTGCTTCGCCCATGAGGGCGTCTGCGTGCAGAAGGACGACATGGCCGACGTGATCGAGTCACTGAAAGACGCCGACATGGTTGTCTTCGCTTCGCCCATCTACTGGTTCGATATCACCGCGCAGGAGAAAGCCGCCATCGACCGCCTGTACGCCTTCGGTGCCACGGGTTTCCCGTTCACCAAGACGGCCCTTTTGCTCGATAGTCACAGCGAGGGTGTCTATGATGCGGCGATCGCTATGTACAAGTCAACCTGCGCGTACTGCAAGTGGGAGGACCAAGGCATTATCACCATCAGCGGTATGACCGAGCGCGACAGCATGGCCTCCTCGCCCAAGTTGGAAGAGGTGCGCGAGCTCGCCCGCAAGCTCGCCTAAGGACAAGAGGGGCGCATGGCAATCAGCACAAGCGGAAATGTTTGCTATCCTTACCAAGAGGAATGCTGATTGCCATGCGTTGATGCTTCCGCGGACAATTCCGGCGTGCTAAAACGCCTTCTCGTTCAAGAATTCCCTGAACGCGGGAATGTCAAAGCCAACGAGACCACGCCCGCGCTCTCCAATGACGCCGTCCTCCAGGAGGCGGCGTTTGTATTGGCTTGCGTAGTTGCTGGCGACGCCCATGCGTTTGGCTATCTCCGAGACCCTGCTGGGGCCAGAATCGGGCAGCATCGCGAGCAAAAACTCAATGTCTTTATCGGAAAGCTCCCGATAGGTCGTTTCGAGAATTCGATCGCGCAGCTCCATGCGGGCAAGCAGAGAACCCTGCTGTACATCAGGTGCACTGATTTTGGGCGAGTTCTCCGAAACATCCCATGTGCGATATCCGACGAGCTGCATCATATAGGGAAATCCGTCGACGGCCTTCACGGCATCCTCGAGCGCTTCTGGCGTGATTGAGCGGCCTCCGGCCTCAACGGTTTTGCGGAATGCGTTTGCAATTTCAACGTCAGTGATTCGTCCCAATTGATGATATTGGGAACGCCTGAGGAACGAGACGGAATCGTTACGCAGCAACGCCGATACTTTGTAGGGCAGTCCTGCCATGAGTAGGGCAACTTTTTTACCTTCGCGTACAAAGTGCTGGTAAACAGAGGCAAATTGAAGCATTTCTTCGAGATCGACGGTGACTTCATCGATGGTGATGAGAAGTCCGATGTCATGTTTTTCGAGTTGCTTAAAGATGCCATTCATGCGCGTGCGCCAGTTGCCCTGAGCCTCTTGAGCATATGTCCAATCGATGCCCACTGGGCCAATTTGAACACCGTTTATGCGCGCGTGAGGCTGTGAGAGGTAGCTATCTGCGGCTTCTTTGGTTCGCTCGATAATATCTTCGAGCATGCCTGGCATGGCGGAGACATTTGCTGCGATCCAGTCGTGTTCAAGCGCCGTTTCTGAAAGGAGCGAGAGAAGCGCCGTCTTGCCCGTTCCCCTTGCGCCAGTAAAAATGGTCGACAGGTTGGGATCTCCCGGGCCGTTGATAAAGCCACGGTTGATGTCACGCAGGATATGCTCGCGACCCGCTAGAAAGGGAGGGACGCTTCCGAACGTCGGGGTAAAGGGGTTCTTGCTGTACTCCATGGTAGCTCCTTTGCAAGTTTTGCTAATTTTTGCAAGTTTTGCTAACTTTCGCAAGTTCTGCTAACGACTGACCAAAGGGCATCGAAGCAGTGACGCTGACATTTTTTACGCAGAAAAATAAGCAGAAATCAATTAATCTGCGTTAAAAAATAGTTGAGAAGAAAAACGACGAGTCCCGGGCGCAATGCCGTTGCGTTCCGGGCCTCGTCGCTTTGCGAAGTATCTAACGATCTCGTTGCCGTCGTCCTAGTCAAACAGACTCGGCATGTCGTTTTCTTTCATGAGGGCGCCGGCAGAGGGGAGGCTCTGCGCGGTGAACTTCTCGGCCGAGACGCCGGCGCCGAGGATGTCCTCGGTCGTGCCGACGGTGGTAACCGAGCGGCCCTTCTTGGCCGTGAAGGCCTGGACGCCCTGCGTGTTGGTGGTCGTCTTGGTCTTGAGCAGCGACGTGTTGAAGTTCATCAGGCGGTAGTCGCTCGAGACCAGCGCGATGTCGCGATCTGAGTTGAGCACCTGGGCATACAGCAGCTTACTGCCGCCGTAGATGGCGTTCTTGAGGCGCTTGCGGTTGGTCTTGGTGACATATCCGGAAAGCGCAACGCGCACCACACGGCCGTTCTCAAAGACGAATAGCACGTCGGCCTTGTAGTCCTCGGGGTCGATGACCCAGATCACACTCTCGTCGGGCTCCATCTCAAGATCGGTCGGCAGGTACGAGCCCAGCTGGGCCGACTTGGTGTCCTCAAACTGCGCGACCTTGCACTTGTACACTTGACTCTTGTTGGTAAACACAAGCAGCTCGTGCGTGTTGGAGGACGGGAACTCGATAAAGGGTTTATCGCCGTCCTTGTACTTGAGCGTAGCGGCCTTCTTGAGCACACGGTCGGTCATCTTTTTGAGGTAGCCCTCGCGCGAGAGCATGATGGTAACCGGGTACTCCTCGACCTCGGGCTCCAAGCTCACCTCAACGACCTCGTGGGGCTCGATCCTGCCCGTGCGGCGCGGCATCACGTACTTCTTGTTGACCGCGGCGAGCTCGTCGCTGATGACCTTCTTGATGTTCTCCTCGCTGGAGAGGATTTCCTCAAGCTCGGCAATCTCGCCCTCGAGCTTGGCAATGTCCTTGGTGCGGTTGAGGATGTACTCCTCGTTGATGTTGCGGAGCTTGAGCTCGGCAACAAACTCGGCCTGGGTCTCGTCGATGTCGAAGCCGCGCATAAGGTTGGGCACGACCTCGGCCTCGAGCTTGGTGCCGCGGATGATGGCGATGGCCTTGTCGATGTCGAGCAAAATCGCCTCAAGGCCGTGCAGCAGGTGCAGTCGCTCGGATTTTTTGCCCAGGTCAAAGTTAATGCGGCGACGCGTGGACTGAATGCGCCACGCAACCCACTCGTGCAGGATCTGGCGAACGCCCATAACGCGGGGGTAGCCGTCGACCAGCACGTTAAAGTTGCACGAGAACGAATCTTGCAGCGTGGTCGAGCGGTAGAGCTTCGCCATGAGCTTGTCGGGGTCGACGCCGCGCTTCAGGTCGATAGCGATGCGCAGGCCCGAAAGGTCGGTCTCGTCGCGGATATCGGCGATCTCCTTGACCTTGCCCTCCTTGGAGAGCTTGACGATGCGCTCGATGATGACATCGGTCTTGGTAGTGTAGGGGATCTCGTACACCTCGATGATGCGCTCTTCGGGAATCCAACGCCAGCGGGAGCGAATCTGGAAACTGCCCAGACCTGTCTCGATGATCTTTTCCATCTCCTCGCGGCGGTAGATGATCTCGCCGCCGGTCGAGAAGTCGGGCATGGGCATGTACTCGAGCAGGTCGCAGTCGGGATCCTTGAGGTAGTGCATCGTGGCGGTGCAGACCTCGTTAAGGTTGAAGCCGCAGATGTCGGACGCCATGGCGACGCCGATGCCCTTGTTGGCCGAAACCAGAATATTGGGGAACGTGGTGGGCAGCAGACGCGGCTCCTTCATGGCGCCGTCGTAGCTGTCGATGAAGTCGACCGGGTCCTTGTCGATATCCTTGAAGATCTCGGCGCTGATGGGGGAGAGCTTGGCCTCGGTATAACGCGAGGCGGCGTAGCTCAGGTCGCCCGAGTAGTACTTGCCAAAGTTGCCCTTCGACTCCACGAAGGGGGCGAGAAGCGCCTCGTTGCCGGTGGCCAGGCGCACCATCGTCTCGTAGATCGCGGCGTCGCCGTGCGGGTTGAGCTTCATGGTCTGGCCCACGATGTTGGCGCTCTTCTGGCGCTCGCCCTTGAGCAGACCCATCTTGTACATGGTGTAGAGCAGCTTGCGGTGCGAGGGCTTAAAGCCGTCGATCTCGGGGAACGCACGCGAGACATTGACGCTCATGGCGTAGGGCATGTAGTTGACCTCGAGCGTCTGCGTGATCGGCTGGTCGGTGACTTCGGAGTGCAGGCCGATGACGTTTTCGGCGTTGACCTGCTTTTTCTTTGGCTGGTTCGTCTTCTTCTTTGCCACGATTTCCTCTTGAACTTCTTGTGAGCCGTCGTTATCGATTTGCTGCTACTGCAGGTCCAGCTGGTCCAGGTATTCCTTGCCGTGCTCGGAGATGTGGCGCTTACGCCCCGCCTCGTCGTTGCCCAGCAGTAGGTTGAACATGGTTTCCATCTTGGTGACGTCCTCGGGTTCCACCTTGATCAGGCGGCGCGTCTCGGGATTCATGGTGGTGAGCCACATCATGTCCGGATCGTTCTCACCAAGACCCTTGGAGCGGTTGATCGAGCACTTCTGATCGCCAATCTCTTTAAGGATGCCGTTCTTCTCGAGCTCGGTGTAGGCAAAGTAGGTTTTCTCTTTGCAGTTGATCTCGTAGAGCGGCGACTCGGCGATATACACGTAGCCCTCGTCGATAAGCGTGGGCACCAGGCGGTAGAGCATGGTGAGCACGAGCGTGCGGATGTGATAACCGTCGACGTCGGCGTCCGTACAAATGATGACCTTGTTCCAGTTGAGGTTATCCAGGTCAAAGGCGCCCAAGTTCTTGATGCGCTTGTCTTTAATCTCCACGCCGCAACCCAGCACGCGCATAAGGTCCATGATGATGTCAGACTTAAAGATGCGGGGGTAATCCTCTTTCAGGCAGTTGAGGATCTTGCCGCGGACGGGCATGACGCCCTGGAACTCGGCATCGCGCGAGGTGCGAATGGCGCCTGCTGCCGAGTCGCCCTCTACGATGTAGATCTCGCGGCGGCTCTTGTCCTTGGAACGGCAATCGATGAACTTCTGCACGCGGTTGGCCATGTCGGTCTTTTGCTGCAGGTTGGTCTTGATGCTCTGGCGCGTCTTCTCGGCGTTCTCGCGCGAACGCTTGTTGATGAGTACCTGCTCCATGATCTTATTGGCGGCGTCTTTGTTCTCGATTAAGTAGGTCGAGAGGCGCTCCTTCAAGAAGGCGGTCATGGCCTGCTGGATAAAGCGGTTATTGATGGCCTTCTTAGTCTGGTTCTCGTAGGACGTCTGGGTGGAGAAACAGTTGGTCACGAGCACCAGGCAGTCCTGGACGTCTTGCCACTTAATGCCGCTCTCGTTTTTGTTGTACTTGCCCTGTTGCTTAATGTAGGCATCGATGGCGCTGGTCAGAGCGCTGCGGGCCGCCTTTTCGGGCGAGCCGCCGTTCTCGAGCCATGACGAGTTGTGGTAGTACTCCTGCATCATGAAGGTGCGCGAGAAGCACATGCACGCGGTGATCTTTACGTTGTAGTCGGGCAGGTCCTCGCGATCGCGACCGCGGCGGTCGGCCTCGATAAAGAAGGGCTCGGTGAGGTAATCGGCACCGACCTTCTCGAGCACGTAGTCCTCAATGCCCTTGGGATAGCAGAAGTCCTCTTCGGTAAATTCGCCGTCATCGCCCTCGATGCGCAGGCGGAAAGTAACGTTGGCGTTGACCACGGCCTGGCGGCGCATGGTCTCGCGATACCAATCGTGGGGAATGCTGATGGAGGTAAAGACCTCGAGGTCGGGGCGCCACTTGATGGTGGTGCCGGTGCGGTTCTCGTCGCTGGGCTCAATCTCGAGCGCCTTCTTCTTGGCGCCGACGACCTTGCCCTTCTTAAAGTGCAGGGAGTACTTGTTGCCGTCGCGCCAGACGGTGACGTCCATGTACTCGGAAGCGTACTGGGTCGCGCAGGAGCCCAGGCCGTTGGTGCCGAGCGAGAAGTCGTAATCGCCACCCTGGTTGTTGTTGTACTTGCCGCCGGCGTAGAGCTCGCAGAAGACGAGCTCCCAGTTAAAGCGTTTCTCGGAGGGGTTCCAGTCGAGCGGGCAGCCACGGCCGTTATCCTCTACCTGGATAGAGCCATCGCGAAAGGCGGTAAGGGTGATGAGCTTGCCGTAGCCCTGGCGTGCCTCGTCGACGGCGTTGGACAGGATCTCGAAGGCGGCGTGCGCGCAGCCGTCGAGTCCGTCCGAGCCAAAGATGACGGCGGGGCGTAGGCGTACGCGCTCCTCGTCCTTGAGCTGACGAATACTGTCGTTACCATAGTTTGCGGTGTTTTTTGCCATACTCGCTCTCTTGGTGCTTCCTCTTGTGCATTTAAGTCGTATAGATAGTCAAGGTAGCATAGCCCAGCCCGTGGGCGATTCCATCCAACACGAAATCCATCGAACAATCGTTCGTAATTTGATGGAATGGCGTTTACTCGGGCAAAACCGAGTCGGTTCTGTCCGAGTAAGTTTGAAGGCGGCTGAAGGCGCCCTATCTTGTTTGCGGCTGTTGGTTCAAATCGAACATTGGGACAGACGTCTCGTTTTATGGGCCACGGGCGTGCGTGCGCGGGTCCTTTTGGCCCATAAGGGATGCTGGCGGGGCGTTATTTGGGCCGCTGGTCACTTCGCCCGTGCCGTGTTTCGTCATACGCTCATAGCGGAAGCCGATGCCACGGGGCCGACGAAAGCCTCGGGCAGCGGATGAGCTGCAAGCCGAAAGGAGCGGTGAGGATGATGAAGCCCATGACGAAAAAGCTGCTGTTAGGAATTCCCATCGTGACGCTTTCGGCCGTGCTGGCGTGTTCGGTGGCCGGCTGTGGCGGTAGTGCTCCGAGCGGCTCGGCTGGCAGCTCGGGTGGCAGTGCTCCCGTAGAGAAGAAGGCCAAGGCCTATGAGTCGCAGACGGTCGAGGTGGCTGGCATAACCTACGAGTCAGTAGCCCACGGTACGTTCTATCGCGGCGACGGTAAGCTGCAGGACGGCTTTTACCTGCACGTCAAGATCACCAACAACAATGAAAAGAACAGGACGTTTAACTCCTTTAACGTGCATGCTGCCCAGGGCGATCTTGAGGCAGGCGACCCGTTGTTTACTTCCGGCAAGGCGGCCGTGCTCGACTACGTTGCAAGCGAGGCTCCCGATGAGCTTCACGAGGGCATCGATCTTTCCAAGAGGCAAGATATCGGTCCGGGCGAGACCGTTGAGTATGTCTACTTCTGGGCGCCCAAGACGGCGTACTACGGGCCCATCACTGTCGAGTTCGTAGACGCTTACGCCCCCGCCAAGAATCATGAGGCTATGCACTTCGACACCACGGGATGCGAGACCAAGGAGTTCAAGGCGGCCGGCGGCGTGGCCGATTCTGGCGAGAAGGCAGATTTAACGGGCATCGATTGCGCATCGTACAGTATCGAGGCCGCCGATGGGTACACGCTGGATTCGTCCAACGAAGAGCACGAAAAGGCGGACTTCTTCCACGACGAGACTGGAGGACGCCTGCACATCAGCATCTTCCCGCGCTCGCCGGAGGAAGAGATTGCAAGCCTAGAGCAGGTCTATGAAGGCAAGGAGACGACAACCGACCAGGTCGAGTACAACGGCATAACGTGGCTGCGCTTTACCGGTCCCGACAACGGCCATACGCTGTTTGCGACGGCTCCCGCAACGGGCGAGACCGTCCGCGTGTCGATTGGCTGGAAGATCGACTGGGATGCTGCCGTGCCCATGATGGAGGCGCTGAAGCTCAAGTAACGGATTGCGATTCCCACGTCAGGCGACTCAGGGCTGGCTCCGAGTTATCGGGGCCAGCCCTTTTTGGTGCTCGATGAGCAGGGCCAGCGCCTCGCGCAGCTTCGGGTACAGCTGGGCACCCTGCATGCAATGACAGACATGATTTTCATAATGACAGATATAGTTGACATTGGTTGATAGATGCAATATATTTCTGTCATGTTGCAACGGATATCTGTCCATTACTTCGGAAGGAACTCCATGCCGGGCAAAAAGAACCTACGCATGAAGGCGGCGCGTGCGGCGGCTGGCCTTTCGCAAGCTGACTTGGCCGGGGCCGTGGGCGTTACGCGCCAAACCATCGGCCTGATTGAGGCGGGCGGCTATAACCCCACGCTCAACTTGTGCGTGGCAATTTGCAAAGCGCTGCGCGTCACGTTGAACGACTTGTTTTGGGAAGACGAGACCGACGTCGACCCTAACGCTCTTTAGGAGTCGCTATGAAATTTGAAGATTTAAAGCTCGTGCAAAAGTGGCGCGAATATGCCGGTCCAAAGGATGAACGTCTGGAGGCTGAGAACGCGAAGATCTACAAGATTGGTTTCGTGCTGCTTTCGTTTGGCATGCTGATGATCTTTTTCTACCAGTTTATAGCTCGACAGGTTGCGTGGGTTCACAGCGACGCCAGTGAAATGCCGCATGGCTTTGCAACGCCGTTCGAGGCAGCCATGTATGTGTGGCTCGTTCTCGTGATGTTGATTTGTGCAGGACTGCAAACGCGGAAGGGCTATGTCGATACCAATCGTTTTGGGCAAACCGAGCATCTTCCTGTTGGATATTTCCTGCTTGTCAGCGGTCTTAGCGGCGCCGCGTTCGCGCTTGTTATTGCCGCAATGCGCTGTATCGCTGAGGCGCAGATCGTACCGCTCGAAAGCGTCTTTTGGTTGGCAAACCTGGCCACGGGCGTGTTCTGTGGTGCGACGATTTTCGCGGCCACATTTGCTGTCCTGTGCGCGACGTTTTTCACGGCGAAAAAACGTCGCGCCAAGCTCGAGGCAGAACTCGACGACGCCGGCGACATCTAGTACGCAAATGGGCTGGCTCTGGGTATCCAGAATCAGCCCATTTTGATGTTCGATGAGCCGAGTCGGCGTCTCTCGCAAAAGCAACTAGGAGTTAGCGAGGCTTATCCGGATTGACCTCATCGGCGGTGTCGTTTTCGAGCGCCGTGCGGCGGGCGCTGTAGGCGACGAGGCCGGCTCCGGCTGCGGCGAGCGCTGCTGCTGCCGTCAGGGGGATGTTGCTGTCGCCCGTTCCGGCAAGCGCGCCTGCTTTTCCGGAACTCTTGTTATTGTCGTTGCCCTTGCCGCTGCCAGAGCCGCTTCCGCCGGAGCTGCCTCCCGTGCCGGAACCGCCGCCGCTCGAGCCGCCATCGCCGTCCACGGTCATCGGTGCGTCGTGGAGTCCCGTCGTATCCGCGTTGCCGCTTACGCCCACCAGCACCTCTGCACGTTCGCATGCTGCATCGGGCACGTGAAGTTCGTGCAGCACGGCGCCCAGCGCCGAGTTTGCGCCGGCTCGGATCTCCTCGAGCGTTACGGGATCGAGTGCCACCAGGTCGCGCGCCTTCGCATACAGCGTGACGCGTTTGCCCACCTCGTCGCCCCAGCTCTCCGGGATGGCAAAGCTCATGCGGAACTGTGCCGTGCAACCCGGTGCCAGCACGGCGTTGCCATTGTCAGCGACCAGCGGGTGCGTCGCAAAACGTGCGCCCAGCGTCTCGACTGCGTACTTCACGTGTGCCATGTCGTTGGCCGAAGCGTCCTCGGCAAGCTCTGGATCGTAGATCGATGCCATGCGTGCGTTCGCTCCGAACCCGATGGATGCGCTGGAGAACGGCTGGTTAGAGCCCTCTCGGTACAGATCGATCGTACCGGCGGTCAGCAAGGTGTTGCCGTCGTTTCGCACCGTGACCATGAAGGATTCGCCTGCTGCTCCGGGCACCACCGCGCCCGAGGTAGCGACCGCACCCGTCGGAGTGGCGCACGCTACCAGGGGCACTTCGATGCCGTGCAGTTCTGCCTTGCTCTGCTCGGCACTCACAATGTGCGTGGCGAGCGCCGAGAGCATGCCGCCCGAGGTCAAAAACGTCGTTATCTGATCGACGGGGTGGTCGAGCTCACACATCACGAACGGTTCTGTGAACAGATCGCGTTCCAAGGTGCTGGCGAAGATGCGGAAGTGCTTGCCCATCACCGCTACCGGGTTGCCTTCTTCGTCGTAGGTCTGTCCCACCTTGCCGTCGGTGTTCTCTACGTACATCAAGCACCGACCGTTGTTGCTCGCGCTGAACGACGCCGGGCCACAGCCCGCGGCGCCCACGGGCTCCGATGCAAATGCCGTCGCGCCTCGCGTCCACGTAACATGCTGCAGTTGCTCGTTGACGGTGGCCAAAAAGCCCGTGTGCTGCGGCCACGGCACCACATGGGGCACTGTGGCATCTGGCGGTATAACGCCCCAACCCGCGATGGACTGGCCGATCACGGCGTACGATGCACAGCCACAACCGCTTGCAGTCTCGTATGCGACGGGCACCACCATTTTGCCGTTGATATTCTCGGGCGCGCCCAGCTCGATGCTCGATGGTGCTTGCGGAAAGCGGAGAACCTGACGGAACGTGAGGCTGTCGCCCAAATCACCCGACCACAGGGTAAAGCATTCCAGCGCAACCTCGGCTTCGCAGCCGAGCGCCTTTTCTGCGGTGGCTCCGCGGCGATGGAGATAGGCGCCCGACAGGCGTCCGTCGACAAGCGTCTTGCCTACTGTGATACGCGGACATTGCAGGCAATGGTAGCCGTCCTCCTGCAGGCGGCCGCGCGAGATGCTGCGCCATGACGTGTGCGATATCACGCGAACTTTGCTATTGCTTATGCGCAGGCGCACAACGGACAGTATGCCGGATGTGCTCGCCGTGTCGAACCGGGTTGCGTCGCCTTTGGGGCGCTCTCCCGAGACCAGCAATACGTAGGCGTCTTGGTTTCTTCTCCCGTCCGTATATTCCACCACGTCGAAGTCGTAATCGAACGTGCCGCCACGCTCCACGTCGCCCTCGCCAAAGCCCAGGGGGAAGTCGACCGGCATGGGCGCGGACCACGCGCCGTTTGCCTTCGTGTGTACCACCAGGCGCGAGCGGCCATCCTCGCCGTAGCGCACCGAGGCGATACGGAACAGGCACTCCACGCCGGCAATCATCGCTAACTTCATGTGGGCTTCGCTGAGCACGCCGGTGAAGAGTACGTTGTCGCTCGAGGGCTTTATACCGCCGCGCTCGTCCTCCGACACGCCGGCAGAATTGGCGTTCGGGTCCGCAACGGCGTTCTTCGCCTGCCTGATGTAGGCGTACTTATACATCGGTGCGGCATTTTCGTCATCCTCCATCAGAGCGTGGACGAAATGCTCGACCTGTCCCGTGTCTTCGCTCTCTGCATCCGCGTCGAGCTCAATGCGTGTGACCGCTTGCTCCCAATCGCGTACGATCGGTACGACGTTTACGGGGGTGGCTGCAACTTCGGCGCATGCGAGCAGCTCGGCATTGGTGACGATGGTGGCCGACGCGATAAACTGCGGCACACCACCTGCCTCGGCATTGCCGGTCGCGCCAAAGCAGGCACCCAGCGTATAAGGCGTATCTCCACCCAAGGCCAGCTCAGAGCGCTGGAGTACATACTGGTCGCCGTTGTTCACCGACATATTCCACGAATCGAGGAGCGTGGGCCACGACCCCGACCAGGCCTTGGTGGTCCACTTGAACATGATGAACTGGAGTATCACGTCGACATCGACGTCTGCGCCCACGCGCAGCCGCGGAAGCTGGTGGCCGTCCGCCTTCTCGTACCCAATGAACAGTGTGAGGGATGCGGCACCGCGCACGGCGGACGAAGCGACGCCTGCAACGCCGGCTCCAAAGGTGACGGCAAGCCCGATCTGGATGGTGAATGATCCCGACGTATTGGAATAGTCGAGCGAAATGTTTTTGAAGAACGCCGCGCCGCTGCCGTGCGTGTGGGCGCCTACCGCGAGCGCCAGCTTTGCCAACACCCAAGGATTGACGTTTAGGAAAAACGGCACCGGGCCCAAGGTAAACTGCTCGGTCCAGTTGAGGTCGGTTTTTACTTGGAAGAGAGCCTTAATATTGCCGAACGCCGGATCGTTGTTGTTGCCCCAAGTTTTGCCAACCCAGTCGTAGGCGAGCGATCCGTACACCTGTGTGGCGATATCCATCGTGAACAGCAGCGTGCAATGGTGGCGAAGGAGCTTGGTGTTCCTTGGGTCGGTGCCCGAACCGGCACTCATCCTCTTGTACTGATTCCACTTCCCCTCCATCTCGTCGAGGTAGCGGTTTGCCTGCTTGGCGCCCGATTCGCGCGGCGACTTCTTCCAGTATTCCGGATCGGGGTTGCCCGAATCGTTCATGTAGCTGGCCGGTTTGTATCCTCCGCCAAACAACACATACCCGGCAAACGAGAAATCGAAGAGGATCGGAAACGTGGGCATCCAGCAGGTGAACTTGTTGCCGCCGATGCCGGGGAACGCCGCAGGGAAATCAAACGGAGTGATCTCTTGATCCATGGTGGTGGGGATGATGGTCGTCGAGCCCGATTCCGCCTTGGAAGCCGGTGCGGTGGCAACGCCCATGGGGGAGGAGAGCGTGTAGGTTTTACCCTGGTAGTCGAGCGCAAAGCGCAGCTTGCACCCTTCTTCCAGAAGGCCCGACGCCGCATCGAGGAACTTGTCTTCGAGCGTGAACATCGCCAGATTATCTGCGCCCGTTGCGCTGGCCTTGACCTGTCCAATCTGCGTGACGGTTTCGGATAAGCTGCCTGCGGCAGGCATTACCTTGTTGATATGCAACGTCGCCTGTCCGCCCTGCGGCAGATGAGCCTGCACGGTAAAGGCGTGCGTGTCGGGCTGCGCATTTGCTGCATCGTCTTTGGGCATCGCCATGAATGTGGCGTCGGCGTACTGGATGTCCCACTCATCAAACGTAAGCTGGCGAAAGTACGGCTCCCCGTCGGAGAGCGGACGTGTGGGCGCGGTAATGGCGGTGCCGCCCTGGATGCGCGCGAGGGGGATCTCGACATCGCGGTAGCCTGGTATGCTGATGGAGATGCCGCCGTTAAAGTCATACGCGTCAAGGAGCGTCGCCTCGTCCACGTAGCCTTCCGAAAGTGGGGCAACCTCAAAGATGGCTGTGCCCTCGTCATCGGTTGTGGCGATGAGCTGTTTGCCCGCGGCATAGCGCGACATCAGTGTGACCTGGGCGCCTGCGATGGGGTTCATCTTGTTGGCGACGTCGACCACCACCACGCCGAACATGGTGCGCGAGAGCACGAGGACCTTGAAGGGGTCTTCTTCGTCGGCATAGGCTTCGGTGGGCGCGAACGGCAGTATGAAGGCGTTTGAGGTGCCCGGCACGCGCGGCAACATAATGCTCGCCAGCGAGGACGCTCCGGCAACAAGTAACGAACGGCGATCAAGCATCTTGGGCTCCCATCCCGCAAATATCGGTGGAAATAATCAAATTATGCGAGAAGGTGTCCTGTCGCGGTAGTGCCGTTCGAGGGCCAAAATGTCCAAATGCGAATGCGAATGCGAATGCGAATGCAGAAGCGCGGGAGCGCTGGGGTGTGTGGCGTGTTTGGCAGGCGGTCCGCTAGCGCAGCATATGTGCGACCAACTCGGCGCGAGTTCCGATGCCAAGCTTTGCATACACACTGGACAGGCGGTTCTTTACGGTGCCCGGCGACACGCCCATATGGCGCGCGATTTCGGCGTTGGTCCATCCACGGCAGGCGAGCATGGCCATGGTGAACTCGGTAGTCGTCAGATCGTCGGCCACGTCCTCGCCCGAATCGGGGTTATGGATGCGTCGCCATCCGTAGCTAAAGCGGTACGTGATCTCGATGACGCGTGCGAAATCGTCAGGGTATTGCTGTTTTAGGCATGCCTCGATAAGTCCCTGCAAAAGGCCATGGTGCTCGCCGATGAGCTCGATAAGGCCATCGGGACGCGCTATGCTCCAAGCGGTTTCGAAATGCGCCTTTGCGGCGTCGACGTCTTTGAGGCTCATACAGGCCATGGAAGCTACCAGGTGCAGGAACAGCTCCGATATGGGATAGCTTCCTTGTTTCATGATCAGGGCGTTTTCCGCCATGCCCAGGCTGCGGCCGTATTCACCGCGCAGATACAGGGCATGCGCCATCACGTAACTGGCGAACAGGCGCAGGCCTTCGGGCAGATGCGACGCAAGCGGATAAAACTCTTCGGCGGAATATGGGGAAGGTAGATGCAGCAGGACGCTTGCGGCCGAGGCGAACAATATGTGGACGGCATGGGCTGCCGCCGGCTCCCCTTCGGCCGGCGCATCGAGAATGCCCACGAGGCACCGGCGAGCGTCGGCGATATGGTTGAGCGACAGACTAGCATATCCGCAGATAAAACAGGCGGAATAGCGCAGCGTCGGATCGGCCGCGTCAAGGTAGGGGCGTGCCGTCTCGGCAGCGAGAGTGGCCTGTCCGCGAAAGTACAGCGCTTCTGCCGTGGCGATGACACGCGAATCGGCGTCAGTGATGCTTGCAACCGCAGCGTCCATCTGCCCCGGCACAAAGGCGGTGCACATCAACGGCATAGGAACACGCGCGCAACCATCGCAGTCCATCTTTCATCTCCCATCGGCTGACAACGATAGCAGCCATTGTACCCCGTCATTTGAAAGCTGGATGTTAGCGCGTATTGCTTACGAGTGCGCCGAGCGTATAAACGACAAGTTTAGCGGACCTGTCCCCGAAGTGGTTATCGAAGCCTAGCTGACCTTGGGATATAGAAAAACTACCGCCCCTGCAAAAAGCTCCATGGGAGCGATGGGAAATGGGCCTCGTTCTGCATATAATGAGGTCATATGACGGTGCGTTTGCATATGTGCAACGCATTTCCATCGAACCGAAAAGGAGCTCTGCATGGATCCCAACAAGCGTCCCGACGACATGGTGCGTATCACCACTCCCGAACTTGCCCAGGCGTTCATCGACGAGCAGGTCACCGCAATCCGTGAGCAGATCGGTGACAAGAAGGTCCTGCTGGCCCTTTCCGGCGGCGTTGACAGCTCTGTTGTTGCAGCACTGCTCATCAAGGCCATCGGTAAGCAGCTCATCTGCGTGCACGTGAACCATGGCCTCATGCGTAAGGGCGAGAGCGAGCAGGTCGTCGACGTCTTTAAGAACCAGATGGATGCCAACCTTGTCTATGTTGACGCCACCGATCGCTTCTTGGACAAGCTCGTGGACGTTGAAGAGCCCGAGACCAAGCGCAAGATTATCGGCGCCGAGTTCATCCGCGTGTTTGAGGAGGAGGCCCGCAAGGTTGGTGACGAGGTCAGCTTCCTCGCCCAGGGCACCATCTATCCCGATATCCTGGAGTCCCAGGACGGCGTGAAGGCCCACCACAACGTGGGCGGTCTGCCCGAGGACCTGCAGTTTGAGCTCTGCGAGCCCGTCAAGCTGCTGTTCAAGGACGAGGTCCGCGTGGTCGGCCGCGAGCTCGGCCTGCCCGAGAACATGGTCGAGCGTCAGCCGTTCCCCGGCCCCGGCCTGGGCGTTCGCTGCCTGGGTGCCATCACCCGCGACCGTCTCGAGGCGCTGCGCGAGGCCGATGCCATTGTGCGCGAGGAAATCGACAATGCCGGTCTGACCATTTGGCAGTACTTTGCCGTCGTGCCCGATTTCCGCGCCACCGGCGTGCGTGAGGGCAAGCGCGCCTACGACTGGCCTTGCATCATCCGCTGCATCAACACCGTCGATGTCATGACCGCCGAGGTGCCCGAGCTCGACTGGGCGCTGCTCAAGCGCATCACCGCTCGCATCACCGCCGAGGTCCCCGGCATCTGCCGCGTCTGCTACGACCTGACCCCCAAGCCTGTCGGCACGGTGGAGTGGGAGTAAGCTCCTGCTCTTTTGGGCGAATTGCATTGACAGAGAGGGGTCCCGCGCAAACGTGTGCGGGGCTCCTTTCGTTTTACTGTTCGGTTGACGCTGCGGTCCGTTTTGGAAGGGTCGCGAGCATGGTGGTCCCGTTCTTGGAACTTGCTTCGACCTCAACCGTGCCGCCGTGCAGCGCTGCAATCTCCCAAACAAGCGCTAGCCCGAGTCCTGCGCCGCCGTATGCCCTGCTGCGGGATTTATCCAGGCGAAAGAACGGCTGGAAGATGCTCTCACGGTACTGCTCGGGTATTCCCGGGCCCTGGTCCTCGACTCGCAGGAACACGTGGCTGTTGTTATCGCAGATGGAGACGTTGACAGTCGAGCCCGGGCGGCTGTAACGGATGGCATTTTCGACCAGGTTAAACACCAGCCG
>CAKTWW010000016.1 GCA_934630855.1 uncultured Collinsella sp. | reverse complement strand
ATCTGCTCGAGCGCGTCCTCATCCAGCACGGGCACGCCAAGCTGCTCGGCCTTGGTGAGCTTGGAGCCCGCCTTGGGACCGGCGACCAGGTAGCTCGTCTTCTTCGACACGCTGCCCGAAACCTTAGCGCCGAGCACCTTGAGCGCAGCGCCCGCCTCGTCGCGCGTGCGGTTTACGAGCGTACCGGTCAACACAAACGTCAGGCCCGCGAGCGGCTGCGCGTCGGCGAGTTCGCCCGCTACGCCGGCATCGGCTGCGGCCTGTGCATGTGCGGCTCCCAAGTCGACCTCGAGCGACAGGCCCGCCTGACGCAGGCGCTCCAGCACGGCGAGGTTCTCGGGCACGGCCAAGAACTGCTTGACGCTCGCCGCGATCTTGGGACCGATGCCCTCACACTCGGCGATGTCCTCTTCGCTCGCCAAGATGAGCTTGTCAATCGACAGGAATCGCTCGGCGATGACCTCGCCCACACTTTTGCCCACATGGCGGATACCCAGGGCAAACAGCACACGACCGAGCGGCTGACTCTTGGACTTGTTGAGCTCGGCGATAATCTTCTCGGCCGTCTTGAGACCAACCGGAATGGGATCGCCCTTCTTCACGCCCTTTTTGCTGTTGGAGCTCGCATACACACGGCCCGTGTCCAGCCCGGCGATGTCATCGACCGTAAGCTGATAGAAATCGGCGACGTCATGGATCAGACCGGCGGCAATCATCTTGTCGACGATCTCGTCGCCCAGGCCGTCGACGTCCATGCAGCCACGACTCACCCAGTGGAGCAGGCGCTCCTTGAGCTGCGCGGGGCAGTCGATGGAGACGCAGCGGTAAGCGACCTCGCCGTCCTCGTGGACCACGGGGCTGCCGCACACGGGACAGACCTCGGGCATGTGCCAGTCGACCGAATCGGCCGGGCGCTTGTCGAGCACCGGACCTACGACCTCGGGAATGACGTCGCCCGCCTTGTGCACGATGATGGTGTCGCCCTCGCGCACGTTCTTGCGGCGGATCTCGTCGATGTTGTGCAGCGTGGCGCGCGCGATGGTGGAGCCGGCGACCGTCACCGGATCGAACTCCGCGACCGGCGTGAGCACGCCGGTGCGCCCCACCTGAATGCGAATCTCGCGCAGGATGGTCTGCTTTTCCTCGGGCGGGAACTTAAAGGCGATGGCCCAGCGCGGTGCGCGAGCGGTAAAGCCCAGGTCGAGCTGCTGCTGGAAGCTGTCGACCTTTACGACCACGCCGTCGATGTCGTAGTCCAGGTCACCGCGATGCTCGAGCGCCTGAGCGCAGAACTCGTGAACCTCGGCCGGCGTGGCGCAGCGGGCCACGTTGGGGTTGACGCTAAAGCCGGCGCTGCGCAGCCAATCGAGGAACTCACGCTGGCTATGGACGTGCAACGGGTCGGTATCGGCGATGGCATAGATAAAGGTAGCCAGGTCGCGACGTGCCGTGACCTTGGGATCCTTTTGGCGCAGGGATCCGGCGGCTGCGTTGCGCGGGTTGGCGAAGGGATCGCGGCCCTCGGCATCGGCCTCATCGTTCAGGCGCACAAAGCTGCCCTTGGGCATGTAGACCTCGCCGCGAACCTCGATGGCGCGCTCGCGGTCGGCGCCCATGTGGGCGAGCGCCGGCTCGGACAGGTGCATGGGCACGTCCTTGATGGTGCGCACGTTGAGCGACACATCCTCGCCCGTGGTGCCGTCGCCGCGCGTCGCCGCGCGCACGAAGGTTCCATTCTGGTAGGTAAGCGCCACACCCAAGCCGTCGATCTTGAGCTCGCAGGTATAGGTGACGCTGCCGGCACCAAGTGCGTCCTCGGTACGCTGGAGCCACGCGTCAAGCTCATCAAGATCCATAGCGTCATCCATGGAATACATGCGCGCCATGTGCGTGACCGGCGTAAATTGCTCGCTCACGTAGCCGCCCACGCGCTGGGTATAGCTGTCGGGCGTCACAAGGTCAGGGTAGGTAGCCTCGATTTCCTGCAGCTCAACGAGCATTTTGTCGAAAGCGGCATCCGTGATCTCGGGCGCGTCGAGCATGTAGTAGCGGTAAGCGTGGTAGTCGAGCTCGTGGCGCAGCTCGGCCGCGCGTGCGGCCGCCTGGGCACGGGCATCGGTCGACGCGGTGGCATCCGCGCTCGTGGGCGTTTCGGTATCGATGTCCACGCCGTCACCAAACAGGCTCGATTGCTCCATAGCGGCACTCCTTCGCTCGATTTCAAACGGATACAAGAGTACCACCGGTCGCGATGGGGCCGAATAGTGGTCTCAAACCGCACCGAATCGGCAGCCGTCTGACCGGGGTGGACAGTTAGTTCAGATACGTATAAATCTGCGAACCGAATCGAGCTCAAATGGCGCCATTTCGCTCCATTTGGTCGTCCCGGAGCGGCACGATCGGCTTATTTCTCCTTCCGAGCACCCATCAGAGCCCCATTTCCATCACAAAAAAGCTCAAAACGCATTCCAGACTGCCCAGATTTATACGTATCTGAACTAACTGTCCAGACCATTCCGAACCGAGCTCCTCGCCAGCTCAAACTGATCCACTTTCCTCCGTCCCTGGGAGATCATTATGGAAAGAGGGGCTGTCCCGCGCATGGCGGGGCAGCCCCTCTGGCTTCGATATGTGCGAAACGGCCCGTTAGTGGCCCTGGCCGTAGCCCTGGCCCTGGCCCTGCTGGCCCAGCAGTTCCTCCAGGTACTGGCGCAGCTGCTCATCGGTGATGCCGCCGTTGCCGGTGTCAGTCGAGCTGTCGTCCTGCTGCTGGTTCTGCAGCTCCTCGTCGGAGCCCAGCTCAACAGTGACCTTCTTCTCTTCCTTGCCGCGCACGAGCGTGATCTCGACCTTCTCGCCCACCTCGTGGCTGCGCAGCGCGATGATCAGGCCGTCGGCGCTCGTGATCTCGTCATCGCCCAGCTTGGTGATGACGTCGCCCTCCTGGATGCCGGCCTTGGCAGCGGGGCCGTCCTCCACGACGCTTGCCACATATGCGCCGCTATCGGTGCTCAGCTTGTTGGTACGGGCGTTGAGCGCGTTGACGCTCGAGAGCGTGGCGCCCAGGTACGGATGAACCGGCGTCTTGCCGTCGATGATCTGGTCGGCGATGTTCTTGGCATAGTTGACCGGAATGGCAAAGCCAACGCCCGAGCTGGAACCCGAGTAGCTCTCGATGAGCGAGTTGATACCCACGAGTTCGCCGTTGTCGTTGACGAGCGCGCCGCCGGAGTTGCCCGGGTTGATAGCGGCATCGGTCTGGATCATGTTGGCATAGATGGTGTTACCACTGGTAGAGCTCATGGCCGTGGAGCGATAGAGCGCCGAAACGATACCCGTGGAGACAGACTGCTCGTTGCCAAACGGCGAACCGATCGCCATAACCCACTCGCCCACGTTAAGCTTGGAGGAATCGCCGATCTCGATCGGCGTGAGCTTGGAGGCATCGGCGTCCTTGAGCTTAATGACAGCCAAGTCGCTCGAGGCATCGTTGCCCACGAACTCAGCCTCGTAGGTGGTGCCGTCATCCATGGTCACCACGTACTGGTCGTAACCGTCGACCACGTGATTGTTGGTGAGGATGTGACCCTCGGTATCGAGCACCACGCCCGAGCCGACGCTACCCGAGCTGTCCGACTCGTCGGCAGACTGCGAAAGCGAACTGCCCTGGCTGCCGCTCGAAGTAGCGGTAATGGAAACCACGGAGGGCAGCGCCTTGGCAGAGACAGCCTCGGCCAGCGTAGTGTCCTCGGAGTCGATCGTGATCTTTTGCGTCGACGAACCCGAAGCGCCCGCCGTCACGGCATTCTTGCCGCCGCCGATATCGAGCGTGCCGCTCATGATAAGCGCGATGACCAGCAGGGCGCCGCAGGCGCAGCCGGCGAGCGCTGTGATGAAGATCGGCAGCTTTTTGGTCTTGGTCTTGACCACCGTGTGCTTGTTCACGACCTGCTGGCCACCCAGCGGCTGGCCGGTCTGCGTGTCGTAGGCCTGCACATAGGGAATGTTGTTGCCGCCAGCAGGCGTCGAATCCACCTGCACGCGCGGCTGTTGCTGAGTCTCGCCGGCGTTGCCCGCGTCCTGGGGACGCTGGGAATCGTACTCGCTCATAGCTGCGATCCTTTCGTCTAATAACCAAAGGCCCGCCAAACATGTGGCGGGCCATCATTGTTCACGTTGAGTTGTACCCCAATATGCGGGTGCGCGTGTATGAGAACGCAATCTTTTAGGAAGGCTTAAGTTCTGTTGCAAACCCGAAAGGTACCCGCACCTGTGGCAAAACCACCACAAAGGTACCTGTCCCCTTTGTGGTGGAAATCTAGTCCTTAAACAGATAGCCCACGCCGCGGACGGTGGTGATGTGCGCTGCGATCTGCGGACCCACCTTGGAGCGAATGCGTCGGATGTGCACGTCGACGGTACGCGTGCCGCCGCAGTACTCAAAGCCCCACACGCGGTGCAGCAGCACTTCGCGGCTGTAGGCGCGGTTGGGGTGCGTCGCCAAAAAGCTCAGCAGCGAGTACTCCATCAGTGTCAGATCGATGGGCTCATCGTCGAGCGTCACCTGGTAGGTAGCCAGGTTGATCTCGAGGTTATCGATGTTGAGCACGTCATCGGCGGTGACGGTCTCCTCCTCGCCCATCAGGCGCTGCGCACGAGCCTTGAGCTCGTTGGGCGTCGCCGTGGGGCACACGAAGTCGGCGTGGGCGTGATTCGGCAGGCGCAGGGTGCCGAGCGCCTCGTCGTCAACGATCACCAGCATGGGAACGCCGCCGCGATCGTCGAGCCACTTGGCAATCTGATCGATGCGGTCGCTGCGGATGCCGTCGGAATCAAGGATCAGCAGGTCAAAGTCGTGCGCCGCAGTCGGCGAATCGGGGGTGGCCAGGCTCACCTCGACACCCAGGGTGGTCGTCAGGCTGCGGGCAAACTCGTGGAAGCGCGTCGTGCGCGCCATGAACAGGGCACTCTTTTCGGACATATCGGCCTCCAAAGATATGAGCTCAATCGTACTGGGACAAGCCAGCGCGATTAGGAGTTCGCCAGGTAGTGCTTGATCTCCCACTGGGTGATCGTGGACTCAAACTTATGCCACTCGTCGCGCTTCTTTTTGAGGAAGAAGCTGTGGATGTGCTCGCCGAGGGCATCCTTCATAAACTGCGAGTCCTCAAACACGTCGAGTGCCTCTTTGAGCGAGCGCGGCAGCGGTGCGTAGCCGGCCTCGAGCATCTGACGGTCGGTGAGCTTGAGCGTCTCGGCCGTGGCCTCGGGCGGAAGCTCCAGCTTGCGCTCGATGCCGTCGAGACCAGCCGCCAGCGTAACGGTGTTGACCAGGTACGGGTTGGCCATGGGATCGGGACTGCGCAGCTCGATGCGCGTGGACAGCTGCTTGCCGGGCTTGTAGACCGGGATGCGGACCATGCTCGCGCGGTTACGCAGGCCCCACGTGGCGTACTGCGGCACGGAGTCGCCGCCGGTGGTGATGCGCTTGTACGAGTTGACGGTGGGGTTGGTGATGGCGCTGATCTCGCGCGCGTGCGCCAGAATGCCGGCCATGTAGTGCTTGGCGACGTCGGAGAGATGGTACTTCTCGTCGTCCTCGCCCCAAAAGACGTTGTTGCCGTCGTGGTCGAACAGCGACTGGTGCAGGAACATGGCGCTGCCATCCTCGCCCGCCAGCGGCTTGGGCATAAAGGAAGCGTGGCAGCCGCTCTCGTAGGCCTGCTGCTTAATGATGAGCTTGGCCGTGGTGATGGCGTCGGACATGCTCAGGGCCTCGGCGTGACGCAGGCTCATGCCGTGCTGCGAGCGGCCAGCGGCGTGGAAGGTGTACTCCACGGGCACGGACATCTTCTCGAGCGTAAGGACCGTGTTGCGGCGCAGGTCGCGGGCGGCGTCGCTCACCGAAAGGTCAAAGTAGCCCACGTTGTCGAGCGGCTCGGGCGTATGCTCGTCGGGGAAATAGTAATACTCCAGCTCGGCGCCCACGTTGAGCAGGTAGCCGGCCTTTTCGGCCTTGTGGAACATGCGGCGCAGGGCATCGCGCGGATCGCCGGCGAAGGGCTTGCGATCGGGAGTGCACACGTCGCAGAACACGCGGGCGACGCCGTTGTGGCTCGGACGCCACGGCAGGATCTGGAAGGTCGAGGCATCGGGGAACGCGAGCATGTCGGCTTCCTCGGGCGTGGCAAAGCCCTCGATGGCCGAGCCGTCAAAGCCAATGCCCTCCTCAAAAGCGACCTCGAGGTCCTCGGGGCTGATGGCAAAGTTCTTGAGGCGACCGAGAATGTCGACAAACCACAGACGCACAAAGCGGATGTCACGCTGCTCTACAGAGCGGAGTACGTAATCGATGTTCTGCTGGTTCATGTCGCTCCCCTTTCTTTCGGGCGGGTTTCGACTGTTCTATATCGCAGATACTATCGCAGAAAAATGTTTCCGCAGGGTTAAAGCGTGTCAGGCGCTCAAAAAACGTGTGCGAGCTGGCAAGTGCGGCTCGGTGGCTTAGCGCGAAGTGGAGGCTCGGGACTCGATGTGGCCGGGGATCTCGATGCGCTTGGGCGCGAGCCTTGCGGCCTCGCCTACCGTGGTGGTGACGACGTCGATGCGCTCGGACAGACGCTCGACAACGCGCTCGGCAATCGCCAAGGTGTCCTGCGCGGCCGTGGTCACGCCGCCAAAGAGCACGTGGTTCCAAGGGTAGTCGTCGAACGTCGCGATCTTAAGACCCGCCGGCAGCGAGGGGCCAAGCTGGGCCAGCGCCTCGGTCAGGCGCAAGAAGACCAAGCCGTTGACGGCGATAAGGCCGAGCTTTTTACCTGCGTAATCGCGGATGGTCTCATCCAGGCGGCTGATGCCCTCGGCGCCACCGTCGGCCAGGGTGACGACCTCGCCGGCAAGACCACGGCGCGAGAGCTCGTCGGTAAAGGCCTCGGCGCGCTCGCGGCGGACGGGGCTGTCGTCGCTTGCCTCGGTGAGCAGGCACAGGCGCTCGCTACCCGCGGCAGCCAGGGCGTCGACCAGGCCGGCGACGAGCTCGCGGTTGTTAGACGTCACCAGATCGATGCCGCCGTCCTCGATGTCGCGGTCGAGCAGCACGACCGGCAAGCGTCCCGCAGCCGCGGCGATCGCCCCGTCGTTGCCGCCACAGGTGTTAACGACCAAGCCGTCCACGCCCGCGTCGATGAGTCTGGTGAGCGACTCGGCCTCCTTGGCAGGGTCGTTGCCGCTGATGGCCGTCATGAGCGAGCAGCCGCGTGCGGCGGCACTGGCGGAAAGGCCCTCGAGCATGGCGCTCGAGAACGGGTTGGCGATGTCGGCCAGGATCACACCGATGAGGTTGGTACGCGAGCTGCGCAGGTTGCGCGCGGCGGCGCGGGGACGATAGCCCGTGCGCTCGATGACCTCGGCGATGCGGGCACGGGTCTCCTCGGTCATCTGCCCAGGGCGGTTGTTGAGGTAGCGCGAAACGGTGGCCGGGCTCACGCCCGCCTCGGCGGCAATGTCTTTGATTCTCATCTGCGCCATGGCGCACCCCGTTTCCCATGTGTCGGCAATCTAAGCCATTTTAGGCATTTTTTTAAAAATCTCGCTTGCAAAACGCTGTAGGTGAGTATACTACAACTCGAAACGAAACCGATTTCGTAAACCGATTTCGGTAAGCGTTGGCACGGAGGTGCAAAGATGCACCCTACCGTCTTGGCACCTCCGTGCCAACGCCATAGCAAAGGTGTACGCACAGACAAGAAGGAGCTACGCGACCATGGGTAAAACGGTTCTTACCTTCGGCGAGATCATGATGAGGCTCTCGCCCAAAGATCACCTGCGTATTGAGCAGGCCACCGAGTTCGACGTCCGCTACGGCGGCGCCGAGGCCAACACCGCGCTTTCCCTGGCCTACCAGGGCGACAAGGCCGCTTACGTTTCCGTTGTCCCGGCCAACCGCCTGGGCGAGTGCGCTCTGCGCTCGCTGAAGGTCTACGACGTCGACACCACGCGTGTCGTTCGCCAGGGCGACCGCCTTGGTTCCTACGTGTTTGAGGTTGGCGCCTCGCAGCGCGGCAACGGTTGCGTCTACGACCGCAAGTACTCCGCCATCAACATGGCCAAGCGCGACGTCTTTGACTGGGACGAGATCCTCAAGGGCATCGACGTCTTCTACTTCTCCGGCGTGACGCCCGCTGTCTCCGACGAGATGGCCGCTGCCTGCAAGGATGCCCTCACCGCCTGCCGCTCTAAGGGCATCACCACCGTGTGCGACGTTAACTATCGCGGCAAGATGTGGTCGCCCGAGAAGTCCCAGGCAACCATGAAGGAGCTCCTGCCGCTCGTCGACATCTGCATCGCAAACGACGAGGACGCGCCTGCCGGCCTTGGCATGACCTGCGTCTCCGGCTCCCTTGCCCACGGCATCGAGGAGCGCGACACCTACGTCGAGATGGCCCGTCAGATCTGCGCCGAGTACGGCTGCAAGAAGGTCGCCTCGGTCGTCCGCAACATCTCCTGCGTCGAGCGCTCCATCTGGATGGGCATGCTCTACGATGCCGAGAGCGGCGAGCACTGGTTCTCCCCTGCTCACGACGTGCACGTGCTCGAGGGCGTTGCCGCCGGCGACGCTTTCAACGCCGGCCTCGTCCATGCCCTCATCAACGACTTCGACCCGCAGGACGCCGTCAACTACGCCATCGCGGCCTCGATCCTCAAGCTCACCATCAAGGGCGATTCCAACCTGGTGACCGCCGACGAGATCGCCGCTGTGGCCAACGCCGCCGATGGTGGCACCCGCGTCGCCCGTTAATTCGTTCCCCATTCCGCGGGCTGCAGTTTCCCATACCCATACCCCTGCAGCCCGCTCCCCGATTCCTCCGGTCGGGCAAAACCACCAGTCCCATTCCGGTTTTGCCTGACATTTCTTCACGACTGGCCGAGTAGCCGGCTTTGGAATTGCTTGTGACCCCAAGCAGTGCCTCCGATAACCATCCCAAAGCCGGCTAAGGCCAATCCACCCTTAGCAATTTCGCGCCCGCGCGCGCCGCACATCGAAAGGAACATCATGTTCGATCAGTTCTACACCACGCTTGAGTCTCTGGGCATCGTGCCGGTCGTCGTGCTCGACAAGGTCGAGGACGCCGCTCCGCTCGCCCACGCCCTTATGGCAGCCGGCATGAAGTCCGCCGAGGTCACCTTCCGCACCACTTGCGCTGCCGAGTGCATCGCCGCTATGGCCGAGGCCGAGCCCGAGATGTGCGTCGGTGCCGGCACCGTCCTGACCGTCGAGCAGGTTGAGCAGGCCCGCGCCGCCGGTGCCAAGTTCATCGTCTCCCCGGGCTACAACGAGGCTGTCGTCAAGCACTGCATCGACATCGACCTGCCCGTGCTGCCCGGCACCGTGACCCCCTCCGAGGTCACCGCTGCCGTCAACCTGGGCCTCAAGGTCACCAAGTTCTTCCCCGCGGCTCAGTACGGCGGTCTTAACACCATCAAGGCACTCGCCGCTCCGTTTGTCGGCCACCGCTTTATGCCCACCGGTGGCGTGAGCACCTCCAACGTCGAGGAGTACCTAAGCTCCTCTGCCATCATCGCTTGCGGTGGCACCTGGATGGTCAAGCCGGCCCTGTTCGCCGACGGCGACTTCTCCAAGGTCGAGCAGATCGCGCGCGAGGCCATGGACGTCGTCAAGAAGGTCCGCGGCTAGTAAGTAGCTCTCTATCGTGGGGGGCGCTACCTAGACCGCGCCCCTTTTTTTGAAGCGGCTCGGAAGCGTGCCGTTTCCGTCACGGACAAGAACCGAAACCGTCTTGTATGCTGATAGAACGTGACGGAAGCGACACGCCTTCGAGCCGCTTTTTCTTGACCGATTAAACTCTTCAACATAGCCCAGAGCGCCAAAACAAATGCGGTGCCGTCTGGAGGAATCGACCCCCTGCTTCCGGTCTGTTCCTCCAAACGGCACCGCATCTTTGTACCCCGGCCACGCCTCAACGCAGTTGCGGTGAAATAGGGACTGTTTGCGCCGTCTGGGCCGCAAAACAGTCCCTATTCCACCGCAACTTATGAGGGGATAGATTAGATGGACGAGCCTTTGGGCAGCTCGAAGTAATCGGGATGCAGGGCGATAACTGGGCCCTGCTCTTCGAGCATCAGATGCAGATGCGTCTGCGCCAGATAGCTCGCCGCATCGGTGTCGCCTTCCTTAATGGCCTCGAGGATTCGGCGGTGTTGCCGACGAATCGGCTCCCAATCCAGATCCTGCGACACCGCACGCAGCCAGTTATACCGCTCAAAATGCGTGTTGATGCTCTTCATCCAATCCCACAGCATATGGCGACCGGCAATCTCAAAGCACGTCTCGTGGAACAGGTTGTCCAGGTCAAAGAAGCGACGCGTCTCGCTGTGGTCGAGCGACTCTGACTCGGCAAGAATCTGCTCAAGCCGGTGCTTTTGCTCGGGCGTGGCAGCCGAGCAGCATTTGATCAGCACGCTTCTCTCGAGCTTTTCGCGCAAAAAGCAGGCGTTCTCGGCACGCTCCATGCTAATTTTTGAGACATAGGTGCCGCTCTTGGGGCGCGTTTCCACCAGCTCCTGCTCGCGCAGGCGCACAAAGGACTCGCGAATGGGTGTGCGGCCGATCCCCGTCTCCTTTTCCAAACCAATCGCCGAAAGGCGCGTACCGGGCTTGAGCTCGGCATAAATGATCTTGGAGCGCAATGCGTTGTATGCCTGGTCTTGCAGACTCTGATAATGCTGGTGCTGTTCCATAAAGCCCTCGGAAGAAACCCTCGGTTAGTCGAATACCACCATGCAATACTATCGCATCCCCCGCCTCCGCAGTTGCGGTGAAATGCGGCCTGTTTACGCCGCCTGGGCAGTAAAACAGTCCGCATTTCACCGCAACTTACAAGAGGGATTAAGGCTTCTTACAGGTTGGCGATGATTGCCTGGGCGACCTCGTCGTACTGAGCCGGCTCGAGCGTGACGCGGCCGGGGTTCATGGCAAACACATCGCCAAACTCAAACGGGTCGTCCTTGTACTTAGGGACGATGTGGACATGCAGGTGATGCATAGTGTCGCCGTAGGCGCCAAAGTTGATCTTGTCGGGGTTGAACGCCTTGTGCAGCGCAGCGGCAACGTGGCGAACGTCGGCCATAAAGGCAGCCGCGTCTTCCTCGGACATGCAAGAGATGTCGTCAACATGCTGCTTGGAGGCAACAATCACGCGGCCCTTGTGGCTCTGCTCCTTAAACAGGATGAGCTTGCTGGCGGGCAGGTCGAGCATGGGAATGCCGAAGGCATCGACGAGTGTGTTGTCAGTCCCGCACATGCAATACGAGCAATCGGTGTGCTGTTCCATGATGGTCCTTTCGGTTTGGATAGTGTTGCAGCCGCCCTTGATCGGGCACAGCCTTCTTTTTGCACCACTTAAAGACGGGTAGGCTCCGTACTCATTCAACCATTGCGAAATCGGTTTCGAATACGTTATAGATATCATACAACGAATAAGTTGTTGCCATTAGGTGAACGTTCACCTTTTCTTTTGAAATTATATTTGCAAATGTTCACGAATGAGTATACTAGGCAGCAACGAAATCGATTTCGTTAAGCGTGCGCATCAAGATGCTAAGACGCACCCTACCATCTTGGCATCTTGATGCGCACACAGCCTCTTTGCTTTCCTCCGCCTTGCCAAGCCCTTCAGTCCCATTCCGGCAACGCAAGGCATTCCTACATGACTGACCAGGGGCCGGCTCTTCTGCTTGCTAAAAGCAGTGCCTCCGATAACCCTCTTCATGCCGGCCCAGGTCAGCCTAACTCCTTACAACCGAAAGGACGGCAGCAACATGCGACCGCTCATTGTAATGAATGGCGAGAACATCGATTGGTGCCACACCGCGACCAGGATGCTCATGTACCTGGTCGGCGTTGCCATTTTGGCCCTTGGAATGAGCCTCCAGACGGCATCGGGACTTGGCGTGGCCGCCCTCACTTGCTTTGCCACGACCCTGTCCATGCTCACCGGCAAGACGCTCGGTTTTTGGATCACCGTGACCTACGTTGCCTATATCGCAGCACAGTTGGCCATCCTCCGTCGCGAGTTTAACCCTCGCATTCTTCTCGAGCTCTTTTTCTCCACGCTTATCGGCGGCTTCACCGACTTCTTTATGGCAGTCAATCCTCTGCACCCCACCGCACTCCCCGCGCAGGTCGCGACTATGCTGCTTTCGCTTGCCGTCACCGCGTTTGGCGTAAGCCTGGTGGTCAATATGGGCGTCGTGCCCAACGCGCCGGATGGCCTGGTGCAGGTAATTGCCGAAAAGCTCAAGCGTCGCTTTGGCGATGTTAAGGTCGTATTCGACTGCTCACACGTCGCGGCATCCCTCGCCCTATCACTCGTGCTCATGCACAACCTGGGCGGCTTTGGTGTAACCACCGCTATCTCAGCACTGTTCCTGGGCCACGTCATCAACGTAGCCAATAAGCTGTTCGCAAAACGCTTTATCCACATGGCGTTTGGGGAGTAGCGCAGTCGCAAGAGCCCACAAACCGCGCTATACGTTGCTATATCTCGCTATACTTTGCTATATGTTGCTATACTTTGCTATATCTTGCTATAACTTGAGCAGAGGTGGCGCATATGCAGACAAATCCGTTTAAACCTACAGCAGGCAAAACGCCTCCCATGATTATCGGCCGCGAGGATGTACTCGAGGAGTTCAACGAGGGCCTCATCAATGGACCCGGCGCACCGGGGCGCCTGATGCGCATTGCCGGTGTCCGCGGAACGGGTAAAACGGTCCTCCTTGATGAGTGCGCGCGTCTTGCTCAAGATCGCGGTTGGACCGTTATTAAGGAAGTCGCAACCGAAGGGCTCTGCCAGCGCATTCTTGAACAGCTCCAGCCCAAGGTTCAAGCCAAACACGCTAGATTCGAACCCGCTGTCGCCGGCATATCTCTCGGTAGCATAGACATCGAACGAATTGGCCCTTCTTTGCGCGACGCGATAAGGCAGACAATATCCAAAAATGGCAACGGCCTGCTTATCACCCTCGATGAGGTCCAAGATGCCGAACTCGACGAGGTCCGAACGCTCTCCATTGCAATTCAACAGATTATCGGCGAAGACCTTGATATTGCCTTCATTTTTGCAGGGCTGCCCTCGATGATCGAAAGCGTCATCAACGGCAAAATGCTCGCGTTCTTACATCGCGCGCTCCCCTTCGACCTTAAAGCGGTAGCTGTTACCGAGGTGTCGTACTCCCTCGAGGGGACCATCGAGGCATCCGGTATGGAGCTCAAGCCCGGCATCGCCAGCCAACTTGCCGAGGCAACGCAAGGTTATCCTTTTATGATTCAGCTCGTTGGATACTATGCATGGCAGCTAGCGAGACGCGCGCATACGACGATTATTGGAGAAGAAGAGGCCGAGCGTGGCATTGCGACGGCACGCGAACGCTTCTGCGCCATGGTGATTGAGCCCGCGCTGCAGCGCATTCCGCCCACATGCATCGCTTATCTGCTGAGCATGGCATCGTTGGGGCAGACGTGTTCGACCAGCATGGTGGCCAACGACCTGAACAAAACGCCTCAGCAGGTGAGCTCCATCCGTAGCCGCTTGCTCAGAGAATCGATTATTGAAGCGCCCTCTTACGGTAAGGTGTCGTTCGCCATCCCCTACATGCGTGATTATCTCAACGATCACAAAGTCGAGCTGGAGGCTGAGCTGTAGGGGCGGTCAACGCTCCGCAAGACGAAAACCATTTGCGTACGGTTTTAAACCAGACGCAAATGGTTTTCGTCTGATTTGCGTACGGAAATGAGACGCAAATTTCGCTTTCGTACGGCTGCATGCCAGACACAAACGGTTTTCGTCCAGCAATGCGTCCGCAACCAAGACGAAAAAGGCCCCGAGCTCGTATGAACTCGGGGCCTTTTGCCACGCATCTATGAGAGGAGAATTCGATGCGCCCGGGCGCTACTCCATGTAGCCACCCTGGATGGCGGAAACTGCATGCTCGGTAAAGAACTTGAGCGTGCCGGAGGTATAGCGGTTAGCCTTGGGCTTCCAAGCGGCGCGACGCTCTGCCAGGACGGTGTCGACCTCGGCCGGCTCCATCTCCTTGCCGACAATGCCCACGATGGACAGCGAGCGCTCGGGGATGTTGATCTGGATGAGGTCGCCCTCCTCGATCAGGGCAATCGGGCCGCCCACGGCAGCCTCGGGCGAAACGTGGCCGATAGCCGGGCCCTTGGAGGCGCCGGAGAAGCGACCGTCGGTGATCAGGGCGATGCTCGCGCCCAGCTCGGGATCGCTGGCGATAGCCTCGGTGGTGTAGAACATCTCGGGCATGCCGGAACCCTTGGGGCCCTCGTAGCGAATGATGACAGCATCGCCGGGCTTGACCTCATGCGTCAGGACGGCGTGGATGGCGTCCTCCTCGCAGTCGAACGGACGGGCCTTGAGCGTAGCCTGGAACATTTCACGCGGAACGACGGTGTGCTTAACGACAGCGCCCTCGGGGGCAAGGTTGCCGTGCATGATGGCGATGGAGCCGTCGGTGCCGAAGGCCTGGTCGAACGGACGGATGATGTCCTCGCGCTTGAGGTTCCACTTCTCCAGGTAACGGCCGCACTTCTCGTAGTAACCGTTGTTCTTGAGGTCCTCGAGGTTCTCGCCGAGGGTCTTGCCCGTAACGGTCATAACGTCGAGGTGGAGCATCGACTTGATCTCCTCCATGATGCGCGGCACGCCGCCCGCATAGTAGAAGAACTGTGCCGGCCACTCGCCTGCGGGACGAACGTTGAGCAGGTAGTGGGCACCACGGTGCAGACGGTCGAAGTCGTCGGCGGACATCTCGATGCCAAACTCACGGGCGATCGCGGGGATGTGCAGCAGCGAGTTGGTGGAGCCGGAGATGGCGCCGTGGACCATAATGAGGTTCTCGAAGGACTCCTTGGTCACGATGTCGCGCGGGCACAGGTTGTGTTCGGAGAGCCACACGGACTGACGGCCGGCCTCGCGGGCGAACTCACGCAGATCGGAGCTGGTGGCAGGCAGCAGAGCCGTGCCAGGAAGCATGAGGCCCAGGGCCTCGGCCGTGACCTGCATGGTCGAGGCGGTGCCCATAAAGGAGCAGGCACCGCAGCTGGGGCAGGCGTTGTGCTTGGCGAACTCGAGCTCCTCGCGGGAGATCTCGCCGCGCTCGTAGCGGGCCGAGATAGCGCCGAGCTGCTCCAGGGTCAGCAGGTCGGGGCCGGCATCCATGACGCCGCCGGTGACGACGATGGAGGGGATGTTGATGCGGCCCATAGCCATGAGGTTCGCGGGCAGGCCCTTATCGCAGCTGGCGACAAAGACGCCTGCGTCGAATGGGGTGGCCTTGGCGTGAATCTCGATCATGTTGGCGATCATGTCGCGGCTGGGCAGCGAGTAGTTGATGCCGTCGTGGCCCTGGGCCTCGCCGTCGCAAATATCGGTGCAGAAGTAACGGGCGCCGTGGCCACCAGCCTCGGCGACACCGGCGCGCACCTCCTCGACCAGCTCAAACAGGCCGGCGGAACCCGGGTGCGAGTCGCCGAACGTCGACTCGATGATGACCTGCGGCTTGTCCAGGTCCTCGATGCTCCAGCCAGAGCCCAGACGCAGCGGGTCCATCTCGGGGCTGATGGTGCGGAACTTGCCGGAACGCGGCTGCAGCTTGGCAACCAGCTCGGCGGCCTCCTGCTGAATCTGCTCTTTGGTCTTCTCGTCCATGGTGTACTCCTTTGGTTTAAGGCTTACTTGGTTTGGTTATCGATTGATGTGAAGCGCTGGCTTGCGATTAGGCGAAGAACGAGATCACCAGGGCGCAGGCGAGGCCCGTAAGACCGATGATCGTCTCCATGACAGTCCAGGACTTGAGGGTGGTCTTCTCGTCAATCTCCAGGAACGAAGAGCACATCCAGAAGCCGGCATCGTTGACGTGCGAGAGTGCCGTGGCGCCACCGCAGATGGCAAGGCAGATGGCGGCGCGCATGAGCACCGAGGCGCCAGCGACCGCAGGCATGGCGGCCATGATGCCCGAAGCCATGGTCATGGACACGATGGAGCTACCGACCGAAGCGCGGACGAGCGCGGCGATGAGGAAGCCGACGACCACGAGCGGAAGCGGGCAGCTCTCGAGCACGGGGCCGATGACCTGACCCAGGCCGCAGTCCTGCAGCATCCAGCGGATGACGCCTCCGCAGGCGATGACCAGCAAGATCATGCCGACGGGCTTGAGCGAGCGGTCGAGCAGGGCCTTGAGCTCGGTGCCGGAGTAGCCACGGCGGGCGCCCAGCAGATACATGGCGATGAGCGTGGCGATGGTGAGGGCGACAAACGGCTTGCCCAGGAAGGCGAGGATCGAGGCGACCTGCTCGGGCATGGGAATGTACGAGGACAGCGTGCCCAGCAGAATCAGGCAAAGCGGCGTAAGCACGATCGCGAGCACCATGCCAAAGGAGGGAAGCTCCTTGTCGTCGCTCGCGCCCTCGGCGGAGGTGAAGTGCTCGGGGACCTCCGTAAAGATGCGGCCGCCCACGTTGCGGCCCCAGACGACGCCGGCGACAGCCATGGCGACAAAAGCGGTGGGAATGCCGACGAGGATCATGGTGCCCAGGTCGACGCCGAGTGTGCCGGCAACCAGAACCGAACCGGCCGAAGGCGGCACGAACGCATAGCCAGCTGCCAGTCCCGCGAGCAGGGCGATGCCGTAGTAGAGGGTCGACTTCTTGGTCTGCGATGCCACGCTAAACGCGAGCGGGATCAAAACGACCACGCCGGCCTCAAAGAACACCGTGGTGCCGATGACCAGGCCGGTGATGCCCAGTGCCCAGCTGGAGTGACCCTGACCGAAGGTATCGATAAAGGTCTGGGCGATCTTCTTGGCGCCGCCGCTCTCCTCCAGGATCTGACCAAACATCGACCCCAGGCCAATAAGCAGGGCAATGTTTTGCAGCGTAGTGCCCACGCCCTTGGTGACGGTGTCTGCCACCAGGTCGAGCGGCATGCCCGCGCCGATGCCGATCGCGAGCGCCGAGACCATCATCGACAGCACGGGGTGCAGCTTGAACTTAATGATGAGCGCAAGCAGCAGCGCGATGCCCACGATGGCGGCGATGACGAGCCTGGTGGGGTCTGCCATAAACGTTGGGTCTGACATCTTTCCTCCAATTCATCAGACCTTTTGAATTCGCCTACGACTATAGCGGTTTTCAAATAGGTCTGATGTTTCAAAGGGAAACTTTTTCGAAATACATCTGATGTATTTTCGCGAACGGTCGATTTTTGACGGTGAACGGTAGATATTGTTCATCGATCGTGGGAGCAGCGACCGGCACTCCTCCGTTGATGGGCTAGAATAGCTCTGATGAATTCTTAGACGTGAGGTGAAACGTGGCACGAGCCGAGTCGGGACTCCCCGAGCAGATTGCTGACAAAATCATTCAACTGATCCTGGACGAGAACCTTGGCCAGGGCGATCGCTTGCCCAAGGAAGCCGTGCTGGTTGAGCGCCTAGGAGCCGGTCGGAGCACTGTTCGCGAAGCCATGAAGCTACTGCAATCGCGCAATATCGTGCGCATTAAGCAGGGCTCGGGCACGTATGTGGCGTCCAACCCCGGCGTTGCCGACGACCCGCTGGGCTTTACCTTTATCGGCGATAAGCAGCGTCTGGCGCGCGACCTGCTCGAGGTGCGCTTTATGATTGAGCCACAGATGGCAAGCATGGCGGCCGAGCACGCGACCGAAGACCAAATTGCCTGCATTAAAGAACTCTGCGACGAATCCGAGCGCCTGGCCGCCCTTGGCGAAGACTACTCCGCCGCCGACACTGCGTTTCACAATGCCATTGCCGAGAGCTGCGGAAACCTTGTCGTTCCCCGTCTGATGGGCGTGCTCAAGGCCTCCGTTCCCCTATTCATTGATGTGACCGGCAAACAGCTGGTCGAGGAGACCATTCGCACCCACCGCGGCGTGGCCGATGCCATCGCCGCACGCAACCCCACCGCCGCGCACGACGCGATGTATCTGCACCTGGTCTACAACCGCAACATGATTGCGGAGAGTAAGCAGGGGCAGTAGCGGCAAAGACGCATGTTGCCCTTATCAGATAACGGCAACATGCGTCGCAAGCTTGTTGACGCCTGAACTTATGACGTACTTTACGGCGGGTATGGCCGTCTTGCCGCACTCGATATTTGTGTTGGCTTCGGGATGCAACAGGACACGCTCGCCGGCAGCGGCGCCCATTGCTTCAACGCGACACACCTTATCGGTATCCTCCAGCGTCACCCAGTGATAGTCTCCCGGCACGGCAAATCCCGCATCATAGGCAAGACAATCGACCGTACTCGTGACTACATGACCACGCAGCTGACCGCCTGCAAGAGGAATGACTTCGGTCACCACATCGATACCCGGGCACGGGCTCCAGTGCGTCCGCACGGCACGCTGCCCGTTGTCGAGCGTTATTACCTCGCTCTTTTCGACGCCGTCGCGAACAAACACGCGGCCACCGACCACAAAAGAAAGCATGCTATCGGGCGCCGCTTCCTCAAGCGTGCGTTGCGAGCGCGCAACGCCAAAGCCAAACTGGCTCGAATAGGCAAACTTGCTGTACTTGTTGTCTGACTGGGCAAAGGGATGCCCCGGGGTGCGACCGCTCGGATAGAGCGTCACCTCTCCCTTAGCATCGCGCGATACTAAGGCCGTCTTTCCCAAGGCGTCGTCGATCGTACATGCAGAGGGCGCGAGCTCAGATACCGGCACACTCCAAAACGCGTTGTTCTCGGGAAGCGCCAGACACGCAAACGTCATCAGGCACCAGTAAGGCGAACCGGCGGCATTGTACCCCTCGCACATGTGTTGGTTGGGATACTTATAGCCCAACGAAAGCACGTGACCGTTGTCGCAAATGCGGCCGTAATCCCATGCCTCAATGTTTCGAGTTATTAAGCCCTTGAGTCGCGCGGCATCAAAGCCATCCCCCAGGCACACGCCCGCTGCCGCAGTAATCGACCAGAAGCCCGACTGCGCGAACCGGTAAATCATCGAGCGCCCATACGGCACCGCCTCGCCACGCGCAGAGAACAACTTAATGTAATCGGCAGCAAACATCTTGAGCCTATTGAGATAGTTAGCAGACCTCACAACATCACGGTTTCCGAACTTCCAGATATAAAGAACCGAAAAGAACTGAAACGTCATGGCATTGTAGTAATCGGGCAGGCCTGTCGGGCCATCCTTGTACCAACCGTCATCGCAATAAAAGCCGTCGAGTTCCCGAAGGTCATTGTTCAGGATGTCCTCGTCAAAAGGCATGCCAAGCTCACGCAGGGCAAGGTTAACAAGTGCTTGAAACCACAACCAGTTACCGGCAGGGCAACTGTGCTCGTTGATTTTCCCCAGCCACGCCGCGGCACGCTCACGCTGCCCCTCCGTCAACGGCTCCCACAGCACATCGGGAGCGAGCAAAAGGGCATAGGCGATAGCCGCCATCTCGACAAACTTCTGGTCATGATCGCGGCAGTCACCCCAATAGGCATCCGACTGTGGATCGGTTCCGGCAATCAAACCGTTGCAATACGCATGCTCAAAAAACTCGTCGGCACTGCGCGATCCACCAGCCCAATAGGGAGCAAGCCCCCACAAAGGCCGAGCCCAAGCCTCCATGGGGATGACCTCGTTTTCGTATTGGGCTCCCCCGCCCACGAGCTCGATACGCGCACAAGACGCGTCGTAGTGTTTACGCAGCGGATCGAGGAAACGCATGAGCATCGTCTCGAAATCGCGACGTGAATGCAGCGCCATCGATGCCTCTACCTCCTCTGGAGCACCTCAGCCTTAACCTCGGACTCCTTAATAACACGCGGACCCTGCAGCCGCTCTCCGCTTTCGCAATGATAGGTAACGCCACGCTCGATGAGCTTAGCGCCCCGACCAAGCTGAATGCAGGGGCTTCCAACAGACTCGGCATCGGGCTCGTACGAGATCTCGCAATTGCTAAACTCGAGCACGCCGGGGACCTCCTCGTTTCCGTTGAAGAAGGAACTCATGGTCACGCCCTGCGCCGAGCAGCTGTCAAAGTGCAGATCGACCAGCGGATATTCCGTCTGATAGCCCTTCTCGGATCCAAAGTCGTAATTGATCAAACGCCCTGGATTAACAAACGAGCAGTTATGCAGACGCCAATTGCACGAGTCGCCACGATACTCGTCGCCCGCCGGCGAATAGTACTTAACGGCGGCGTGCATGTGATGAGTTCCCTCGAGGATGTGCTCGTACTCGCCCGGCCCCACAAAGCGGCAGGAATCAACCAGCAGGTTCTGGCAGCCCAGACGGATGGCGTTGCATGCCGTATTGAGCAGGCAGTCCTCAACGACGACGTTGCGCGCATCGAAACCGGCGACACAATCATCGCCGGTCTTGAGCGTGCAGGAGCGAATCGTGACGTTGTTGCAGTGATGGATGTTGAAGCCATCGTGACCACCCAAAATGGTCACATCCTGGGCAAACACGTTGTTGCACGAGTCAATCTGGTGGCTCCAATTAGCGCCGCGCTCAAACGTATAGCCCTTAAGCGTCACGTTCTGGCAACGACAGATACGGATGCCCATAGCCCCACGAAAGCCCTCTTCACCAGCAGGATCGGTGCAGTCGACGCCGTCGAGCGCACTGCCGGGCTCACCGGTAATGGCGACGTTCTTGGCATCGGCAATGGTTAGCAGCGCACGAGTATAGTGTGGAGGCAGGCGCTGGATGCGCACGATTTCGGGATCGGTCGCATAGCGAAGGGTAGTCGGAATATCCCAATCGGTATAGTCCGCAATATTGTCGGAACCCTGAATTATGGCGCCGGACTCAAGATAGAGTTCGGTATCGCCATACATACGGATAGAGCCCACGCGATATACACCGGTAGGAACGACAACGCGCGCGCCCTGCGCATCGCGTGCCTGATCAAGAATCTGTTGAAACTCAGCCGTCACGCAACCATCGCGGTCGGCCAACTCGGCGGGAACATGGAAGGTAGTGAGAGCCATATTGATCCTTTCGCATCTTAATCGATAGCAAGCTCTTGACTTGGCAGACCCGAAAATCGATCGCACTATGCGATTTCGATCGGGTCATGTTTCTTGGAATAAGCGGTCAGCCATATCAAACAAGCCGGCGTCCCCAGACCTCAATCTGGCTCAGGCCGGGAAAACCGTCCTCGGCGCGCTTAACCGGCTGCTTGAGCTTGACCCATGACACACATGCGCCTCCCAGGTCAAACGACTGACGTTCGCCCGTCTTCTTAAGAGACAACGCAACGACGGAACCATCCGAAAGCTCCAATTGCGCAGATTCCCAGCATGTATCATGCGGAAAATCGGCGCGAAGGTAGAGCCGCAACTCATCGGCAATCACCGGTTCGCCAAAGTCGATCTTGAGCCAAGCATCCGATCTACCGGCAACGCCCCACGACTCATGCGGCCAGCTTCCGTGACTCGACGTCTCGATCACCCCGTCAATCGCATTTCGAGCGATAAACTGTGGGTTATCCATAGGAATATTCGAGCTCGCGTGAGGATAAACGCCTGACATACTTTCATGATCACAGGAATTAAGCGACAGGCACCTCCACCCATTCGTCTCGCGCTCGTCCTCAATGCGAACGTAAGCGTAGTGGCGCTCGTCTTCAAACGCCCAACCCTTGCCATAGGCTTTTTGAAGTTCACCGAGCGGAACAGGGAATTCAAAGGTCCCTTGCGTCATAAACACGTGACTCTCGGCAAGCGAGACATCAAGTCTCACAACCAAATGTGCCGGTGCGGTATCACATTGAATGACCAGCTTGTCACCCGGCAGGTATTGCCCGCGCCAGGATAGCGTCACCTCGCCGTCACGCTCGGCACGATATATGACCTCGCCCGTCTGACGAACCAGGCTCAGGCAGACACTGGGCATAGGATCACCCTCTTAGCAGTCCTGATACGAAAATGAATCGAATGTTGCCGTCGCGGTCTTGTCCCACATATCGATGCAGGTTAGACCGACGACTGTTCCGGTATAGGCACCAAAGCCCACGTGCTCATCGCTCATGATCGAAGCGTCGAGCACCAAGGGGTTGCCGTCCGCGCTGGCAACGACACACCACTCCCCATCATCGAGGGCATAAGAAAACACAAGGTCGTACCCATCGACCGAGACACCCAGACGAATTGACTCAACCGTATCCGGTACCGCGATTCCTGCATCACCCAGCGGCATACTAAAAGCACCCTTGTCAGAGGACAGCGCCTGAATGACCCTGCATTTGCGATCCTCATCCCAGCTAACAAACAGATAGTGGAAAGCGCGGGAATCGTATTCGCAAATCATGCCTGCCGTCTGGTTATAGTGGGAGGGTTCAAACTGCATTGAGCACTCTGCATGCCACGCATGGCTGCGTGCGCGCTGCACCAATTCGGAACGCTCGTATGCGGAGCTCGGCGAGTCGCCGCCCTTAAGGATAAGACCCTCAGGACCGACACTCCACCATCCGCCGGAGGTTCGTCGAGAGCAAAGCCAGCCACTCTTCCAAAGGTCCTCGTCATCGGCAAAGTGCGTCTCGTAAGCAAAAGACGTATTCGGCGTAGGCGCATCACCCGCCACCTCAAACGTCTCCGGCGCGGCAATACCGCCATTGGCCAAGCGAGGCCAACCGTCTTGCCACACAACCGGCGCCATGCCGGTCTCGCGCCCCAAAGGAGAGCAACCAGACTCATGCTCATCGAAGACGCGCTCAGAGTCATCTCGCTCCGGCAAATAGCGGCTGCATAGAAACGCAACATACCAGCTGCCATCGGGCGCCTGGGCAAAGTTGCCATGCCCCGAGCGGCGCAGGGGGCTATCGGACATCCATGCGCACACCAAGGGCTCGGGGCACATCTCGTACGGTCCCCACAGCTCATGCGAGCGCGCCATACGAATCCTGTGCCGGCGACCGGTGCCGCCCTCGGCACAGGCGATGTAGTACCAATCGTCGTGCTTGAGCACATGGGGACCCTCGCGCAGCCAGTTAACAGCATCACTGTTTCCAAGCACTACACGCGCCTCACCAATCAGACCGGCCTCGAGTGAGAACTCCTGCATCACCAGGCCGTTGAACTTATGGTGACCATCGACAGGGCGGGGATCCCATTGGGGATTGATAACGTAATGACGACCGTTCTCGTGGAAAAAACCCGGATCAAAACCAGACGCGTTCACAAAAACCGGCTCCGACCATGGGCCGCGCGGATCGTGCGCCGTAACCACATAATTGCGGACATCCTTGAAGATGCCGTCAATCTGATACGCAATCGTATAGGTCAGCCAAAACAGGTCGCTAGCCTCGTCATAGGACAGGTCGGGCGCCCATACGCCCGCCGAATCGGGAACGCCGCGCAGGTCCAAATTGGGTAGAGCACCACCAAGCGGCTTCCATTCGATCAAGTCATCGGACTCGTAAATCGAAACCGCCGGCACCCACTGGAAGGTCGATGTCGCAAGGTAGTATTTGCCGTGCGCTTGACACAGGCAGGGATCGGGATGAAACCCGCGAAGCACGGGATTGGCGACCTTCGTCATCGCTTACGCCCTTCTCTCCAAAATCTTATCGATTGTATATGCGACGCCATCATGATCGTTGTCGAGCGTCTGGGCTTTAGCCACAGTTTTAACCTGGGGCAAAGCATTTCCCATAGCAATGCCCAGGCCAGCTTCCGATATCAGTTCGACATCGTTCTCGTCGTCGCCAAGCGCCGCCACTTCTCCCATCGTATGCCCCAGCGCCTTTGCAAGCGCTGCGACACCCTCGGCCTTAGAGCAACCCTTGGCGATGGCATCGCACCAGCACACATCGGATTGGACCGCCTCGATGTCATCAATGTGCGAGAGCCGTTGCTTAACAGCCTCGTACACGGCGGGATTGTCATGATGCACAGCGCCCTTAAGAAAAAGACCCTTGTGCTTTTGAGCCTCTTCGCGCAGCGCGTCATAGCTGTCAAGGCGGATATAGCGCCGAGTCGCCGGCGTCTCCCCTCCCTTACGCTCTATGTAACCCGCGCAAAGGTTAAAGTCACCACCGGCAAGGGAGATATAGCACTGGTGTTCAGCCGCAGTATCGATGACCTTTTGTACGCTCTCATCACTCAGCCCATGGCGAAACGCCTCAGACCCGCCAATCATTACGTAGGCGCCTGAAAGGCAGACGGCCGTATGGGGAAGTCCCAAACTGTCGGCAGTCTCCGCGATATTGAACGGGTGGCGACCGCTTGCGATCGCCACCTTAATGCCGGCATCGAGTGCGCGCTTGATGGCAGCTCGGTTGCCCTGCGATACCTGCTTGGACGAATTAAACAGCGTGCCGTCCAAATCGAGACAGATGAGCTTGATATCGGGGATATCAAGCTCGCCCAATGTCGCGCCTACCACAGCAGCGTATCCTTCCCCGCCAGGCGCAGAACCGCTTCGAGGAAGTAATAGTCGCCGTAGACCATGGGGACATGGCGGTCTTTCTCGGAGAAATAAGCACCAGAACACATGGTGACCACGCCGTCATGCTCGATATTCCAATCGCAAAAACGCTCATCAGTCGCACGAAGGATCTTGAGCGCCCACGTGACCCACTCATCGCGCTCCGCGCCTTCGCAGGAACGGGCGATTTCGAGCATGCCGCACGCGGCAATGCAACCGGCAAGCGCATCCCACCAATCCACGTCGACGGGCTGGCGGAAGTCGAGCTTAGCCACGTTGCCCGTCAAAGAAACCTGGCTTGTAAAGTAATTGGCGACGCGCTTGGCGGTATCGAGGTAGCGCTGCTCACCGGTGTGGCGATACGAGAGCGCAAAACCGTATACTGCCCATGCCTGACCGCGGCTCCAGCTCGAGCCCGAAGCATAGCCCTGACCTGCTGGCGTCTCGAGCAGCTCGCCATTATGCGGATCGAGCACGATGATGTGGTTGCACGAACCGTCACCGCGAACGGTATTGTTCATTACGGTATCGGCATGGTCCTCGGCCACATAAGTAAAACGGGGGTCGTCAAGCGTATCGCTCGCCCAATAGAGCAGCGGAATATTCATCATCGAGTCGACGATAACCCAGCCGGCGCGATCGCGGTTCCACGAGCGAATGAACTTACCGCGCGGATTGTAGCGGCCGGCCAGAAGGTGCGCTGCATGAAGACCACGAGCCTGGCTGCGCTCGTTGCCCGTCAGGCGATAGTCAGCCACCGCCGAAAGCAGCCACATAAAGCCAACGTCGTGGTGAAGGCCCGTGTAGCGATCGAATGCACCGTCGAGCCTATCCTCGACCTTGCGCGCCGCCTGCAAAAACTTCTCATCCTTTGTGGCGCCATAGCACTGCCACAGGATGCCCGGCCAAAAGCCATTCGTCCACCAAATCAAATCCTCCGGCGTGGCAGACATGTCCTTTTTGTACTCGCCATCTTCAGCGATGTAAGGAATCTTGCCGCCAACACGATCGCGCTCAGCGCCAAAGCGTTCAATGAGCTTGGCATACGTCGCGTCAAGCCATGCGGCATCTTCGGAACAAAGGTTAAACGGTCGTGTTGACATGAATCCTCCTTGTTAGCTGGTCCGCCGGAATATCTAGAAGCCGCACGGCTTCCTCGCGATAGTCCCGTGAGCGCTTACGATTTGTTTCGCTAAAAATGTGCGAGAGCAAATAAGCGGCGTATCCGCGCCGACGCCCCGATAGCGTCGCGTATTTGTTCTCCAGTGCCGTCTTATACATCTGACCGTTGTGGCAAACGACAACATCGAAGTGACGGCGATAAGCCCTCACCTGTTGTTCGGTCATGCCAGCCTTTGGCATTTCGACCAGAATGCGATGGCAATGTTTGCGATCGCCATTGGCCGCAAAAGCGTCGAAACCATCTGCCAGCAGCATGGAACGCTGCGCATCGTTGAGCTTAAGGTGCATGAGGTCGTTGTAGACCGCAGCCATTTGCTCCTTGTCACCTCGACGAGAAAGCGCAATAAAGCGCAGGCGCTCACGCGCAAAAACTGACAGGGCAAACTTTGCACCAAATCCATCGATCTTGCTAAAGAACCAATCGAGGTCTCCCTCACGCGCTGCGGCGTTTAGGTCGCGGTACAAACGAAAGCGAAGGTAGAATCCACCGGCGGTAAATACGATTGCTAGAACCGCGATGACGGCAATTGCATACCCCAAACCCATACGTGAACTACCTCCTTAATAAAAAGGGCGGAAGCGGAGGCCCTCGCCGCCTCCGCCCAACAACGGACTTAGGTGTGTTAGGCCACTGTGCCGCCGGTAATACCAAGCAGCGTGCAGATGACGCAGAGCACCAAAATGATGCCGAGCAGGATCATTGCGCTGTTCTTGGACTTGGACTTACGCAGGTAAGCAAAGGAGCCCATGGTGATCGCCAACGGAACGATGCCCGGCAGGATCGAATCGAGCATGGCCTGCAGGTTGAAGGTCGCACCACCGGTGGGGATGACAAGCGTGGTGGTGACCGTTACGAACTGGGCGGTCATAGCGCCAACCATGATCATGCCCAGAACCGTAAAGCCCTTGGTAAAGGCCTGCATCTTGCCCGATGCCATAGCCTCGGTGATAAAGCCGGTACCGAGCTTCATGCCCAAGCTACCGCAGAACCAGTGAATAATCTGATTGGGGATGTTGTAGATAAGGGCAAACAGAATGGGGCCGAGCCAAGAGCCCTGCTGAGAGAAGCCGATGGCAACGCCCGTGGCGATAACGCGCAGGCAGGAAAGCTGGATAGAGTCGCCAATACCGGCGATGGGACCCATGAGGGCGACCTTGATAGCCTCGATCGAGTTATCGTCGAACTCCTCGCCGGCATCGAGAGCAGCCTTGCGCTCGTACTCCATCGAGATAACAATGGCGTAGATGAACGAAGCGAACATAGGCGTGGTGTTAAAGAAGTTCTGGTGGCGCTGCAGGGCGTCATAGTACTCGTCCGTATCCCTGCCATAGATGTCGGCAATAAACGGCTCGAGCTGCCAGACAGTGGTAGTACCCTGTTGCTTGGTGTAGGACGTGCAGAACATGAGCCACCAAACGCGGGTGAAGAGACGGCGAACGATGCTCTTCTTCTTTTGCTCGGTCAGCCCGTTCTTGGGCTCCGTAGCGACAGCGGTGTTAGTCATTGAAGAAATCCTCCTCATCATCGGCGGAAGATGCGGAAACCTGCTTGGCGGCAGCCTTGTCGTCAATGCGACGCAGCTCGTTAAAGATCGTTACCGCAGCGATGACGCCGCCGATCACGGCAATCTCGACCAGCGAAAGCAGCGGGGTGTTAGCGCTTGCAACCGTAATCGCACCGTCAGCGAGCGTGGCGCCGGTCACCTTGCTGTAGCCAAAGAAGGCCACCAGGCCAAAGCCCAGGAAGTAATACGGGAAAGCTTCCTTGGTGTAAAGCTGCTTGAGCAGCAGGGCAAGACCGAGTGCGGGAAGAGCGGCGGCAGCCACCTTAAGGGAGGCGTTGAGCCAAGCCGGAATGGCGGCGACGAAAGCAGACACGACGGGCTGACCGGCAAGGGTGCAGACAAAGCCGAGGATGAAGTAGCAGAGCTCAAAGCACACAAACTGGGTAATCCACAGGCGGTTGTAGCCAGCATAGTTATGGTTGGCCAGCAGCTGCTCGAACTTAGGAACGAGCGAAGTCACGACAACCTTCATGCAGGAGTAAAGCAGCGTGCCCAGGGCAGACAAAGGAATGGCGAGCGTCATAGCGACCTCGATATCCTGGCCGAGCAGCATGGCAAAAGCACCACCGAAGATCGAGCCCATGGTGATGTCGGACGGCATGACGCCGCCGAGGCTCACGTTGCCGATAAAGACAAGCTCGAGCTGGGCTGCGAGGATAATGCCCTCGGTAGGATGGCCAAGCAGGGCGCCCAGGATAGCAACACAGAAAATCGGGCGTGCGAGCTGGGTCGAAGCCCACCAATCAAAGAACTTTGCCCCCATCAGCGTAAGGCCGACGATAAGGGCGGCAGTAACGTCCATTACGTTCTCCCTTCAGATTCATACGTATTGCAATCGCCTACGGCAAGGCCTCTACCGCAGACGTAGTTGCCTAGATAAGGCTCATCAGATCCTTGCGGTCGTTCTCGGGAACCGGCTGATGAATAATCTCGACACCCATGCCGGAGATTTCCTTAAGGACGACCTTGTCATCCTCGGTGAGATAAACAGAATCGGAAACCTTCTGCTTGTCGCCGATCGGTCCGTTGATGCGGCCGAAGTTTGCGACATTAAGAACGGGGCGCTCCTCGATGCCCTTAAGCACGGCAAGAATATCTCGAGGATCGTTAGAAACGAGTAGGATCCTCATGTCCTTGGAACGAGGATCGTTGAGGATGCCCTGAGCCTTCTCGATTGGAAGGATGGCAGCCTTGACGCCAGAAGGAGCGGCTCCCTTGAGAGCTGCGACCTGAACGGCATTCTTGGCGATGCTGTCAGAAGCCACGATAATGCGGCTGATGTTGAGCTCCTTGCTCCACTTGACGGCAACCTGACCATGAATCAGACGGTCGTCGACACGTGCCATAGTAATCATTTGAAACTCCTTTTCTTGAAACCTTGCTTCAGATCTTTCTGGCTTAGAAGAAGTCATCCTCGCCGCTGTCGACGGGGGTGTCGGCCCTGATGAGCTCGACCACCTTGGTGCCCTCGCGCGCATCGGTAACAGCTTGGTCGATCTGGGCCTGCGAGAGCTCACCGGGCATTGCCAAAATGGATAGCACGAGCCCCATAGACAAGCCCGAGAGCAGCACGACGTTATCGAACTCCGAAAACTGCTGCAGACTCTGGTTACAAACACTGCCGCCAAAGATATCGGCAATCACGATGAACTGATCTTCCGGGTTGGCAGCCACGCGATCGCGAAGACCACCGATAAGCTCGACCACGTTTCCATCGGGAGCGAGCCCCAAATACGAGAGCTCCTCGTTGGCGCCAAACACCATCGAGACTGCGTCGGCAACACCGGCGGACAGCTTTCCGTGTGAGATCAATACGACTTGCTTGCCCATCTGACTCCCCTTGGTTTCTTGTTTAGCAAACTGGTTTACTAACCGATTTACATTGTACAAAAAAGGTGCTTAAAATGCATTGCTTTCTTTTCATTCGATTGAATTAACCGTTCACGGCGATATATCTACCGTTCATCGGCATTCTCAGCTAGCTAGCCGAGTTCTCCGGGATTTCCATATACAAGGCAGCCTAAGTGGAAAGAGTGCGCGGCCTTTTTTGTCTTGAGCGCCGGGACAGCATTCTGCTCCCAGCTATAGATATTGGTCGACGGGTTCTGACGCACGGCAACAGCCTCACGTTCATCCCAATCAGAGACAAAATCCTTAACGAGGGTACCGAGTCCAACTTGTTTGAGTTTGTGTTCGACTATTTCGCGGCAGACCGAGATGTCCTCGATGCCGGCTTCCTGCCCAAAGTTATCGGCTTCTCCGAGCGATGCAGAGGAACTACGTTTGAGTTTGATCGAACCCAGCTCACGCTCGGCACAATCAAACTTGGAGCTCCATCCAAACACGGGAAAACTACCCTCGTAGGTCTCCAACGGTAGCGACGACTCAATGTGGTGGATTCGAATATGCCTAAACTCGTCCACCGGAACCAGCCATGTCTCTACATGTGCAATCGTGCCGTAGCCCCATAGGCTATATACGTACCCGTCATGGATCTCATAGCCCTCGATGCGCCCACGGCTGGCGAATTGATCCGTCCCCGCAATCGACAGCGCCAGAGCGCTGTCGACGGCAAAGTTTCCGATTCCGGTCCCATCGACCGAGGCATTCCATCCAAACGCCGTCGAATAACACAGCTTGCCGTATTTTGAATAACGACCCATGATGCCCGAAGCACAGTACTGTTTTGCCGAGAGCATATAAGTGTGATGCGCGCCCGACTCGATTAGAACGGCGGCCTCTTCCTCAACATGCAGCTTTCCCAATTTTGCGGCACGAGGCTCAATTTGCCAAAAGAGATCATCCTCTGGCAGTGCCAGAACCAGGAAAGCCCTAAACGCCCAAAAAGAAGCACCGGGGCTCGAGTAATCCTCACGCACGGGCGCGCCGGGATAGCGATATCCGATCGACGACAAACAATGATCGCCAGCATGATCATGCCACCAGGACAGATGGCGCAAAAGGAGGTCCTTGGCCTCGGCAGCAGGGGCCACCTCATCCCCCATCAGCGCCGCAGCACTCCAAAACGAAGCCTGCGCAAAACGGTACGTAAGGCTACGACCAAACGGTAGGGCTCGACCTTGCACGTCGAACCAATAACGGTAGTCTTTTGCAAAAGCCTTCGAACGCTCGATGCAGCTCCCCAACGGATTCGAAGTCGCATAGCGCTCGAGCAGCAGAGAAATCAAATGGAACGCAGAACCCACGTACGTATCGAGCTGAAACGGTGTTCCGTCCTCGTACCAACCATTCCCAACATGCATGTTTTCGACGGCCGCCGCATCCGCTGCTAGACGATCGGAATCATAAGTCAACCCGCATTTACGCAAACCGCAGTTGATAAGTACACGGGCGAGAAACCAGCTGCCCCAGGGCAGTTCGACAGTGTTTGCCGCATTGAGCCACTCGACCAGGCGCCTCTGTTGATCGGCACTAAAGCAGTTGAGCAGATCTTCGCCCAGGCAAAGAAGGCCGTAGCCGTACACGACCTGCTCGAAAACAATCTGGCGCCTCTCGAGCGTCGGGTCCTCAAACGCATCCGGATCGTCTAGCGTAAGACCTCTTGCAATGTAGTCAAAAAAGGGACGCACACGGGAGTCATCTGGCGACATGCCGCCCTTGACCAGCGAAAAAACCGCCCAAAGGGGACGAGAGCCCCACTCAAAACCGCGAATTGGCGCGCGAAAGGAAGCGCCGACGTTCTCGGGACACGAAAACGGATCGGGCAGCAAATCGCAAGCCCACGTAACGAGGTCTTCCCTCGTCGATAGCGAATAGCGCTGCGGATTCATCTTCATTACTCCCCCTGTCCTGCGGTCTTCCATATCATATCCGCAAGAGAGGCAAACGATTACGTAAACCGATTATTCGGGGGCTATTGTACGAAAACCACTGGTACACCCGCTCATATGTAATCAATGAACGATGGTAAACTGATTTACAATCAACGTACCCTAAGAACCCCCGTAGAAAGAAGCCGTCCTATGGCCAGCCAAAACAATGCAAAGAAGCGCGTGACGATCAAAGAGATCGCGGCCATGGCCGGCACGTCCAAGACGACGGTCTCGTTCTACCTCAATGGCAAAACCGATCGTATGAGCGACGAGACGCAGGCGCGCATTCGCAAGGCTATTCATGATACCGGCTACGAGCCGAGCCCCCTTGCCCGCGGCATGAATGCCAAGAGCAGCCAGATGATCGGCGTTATCATTGGCGATATCACCAATACGTTTGCAAACCAGCTGGTCAAGGGTATCGACACCGTCACCAGCGCCGAGGGCTACCGCATGCTGGTATGCGCCTCGAATTTCGATAAGCAGGGGGAGTTGGCCTACATCGATCGCCTCATCGCACTGGGTGTTGACGGCTTTATCGTTCAACCGACCGCTCGCTTTAAAGAGATCAGCAAGTCCATCAGCGAAAGTGGCAAGCCCCTCGTCTTTATCGACTCCAAGCTGTACGACTTTAGTTCCAACTGGGTCAAGACGGATAATTACGAGGCATCGTATCGTGCCGTCGAGGCTTGTATCGAAAAGGGCTATAAGCGCTTTTTGGTCGTTACCGCCACGCCGGGACTCATCTCCAGCCGCATTGAGCGCTTTAGCGGGTTTGTTGACGCGCTCGAGGCTCATGACCTGGGATTTACGCAATTCCTGATTGAGAACGACCAGGTGGACAGTGAAAAGCTCGAGGGCTTCCTGGCAGCAAACATCGACGGCTCAACGCCGACGCTCATCTTTGCCCCCAATTGCTGGGCGCTCCCAGAGATCTATAAATGCTGCAAGGCATATTACCCCCTCATGCCCAACACCGTGGGTCTTTTGGGTTTCGATAACACCGAATGGGTCAACGTTGCCTCCCCCTCGGTTTCGGTCGTCGAACAACCGGCACGCGAGGAGGGTCAGACCGCCGCGCGCATCCTGCTCGATTTAATTGCCGAAAAAGAGCAGGTCGAGACGCATCAGGTGCTCGATTGTTCTATCAACTGGAATGAGAGCACGCTGTAGGAGCAGGCTGCTTCTTTCCTAACTAACGACGTCTTGTTCAAGTCTGAAAAACCAATTTACTAAGACCAGCTATTTATAGTTCACTGATTTACCACGTAAAGTGATAAATTTGAAACCAACGTTGACAAAACCGGTTTACTAGCCGACACTTGCCTTGTCAGTCATTCCACAACGATTGGAGCAAGATGGCCGATAAGAATTCTGACAACTTTACGTTTGGTATGGACAGCTTCCGCCTGGATGGCAAGGTCGCGCTCGTAACCGGCGCCACCTATGGCATTGGCATGGCCATTGCCGAGGCGCTCGGCGAAGCCGGCGCCAAGATCGCCTTTAACGCGCGTCACGCCGACAAGGTCGCCGAGGCCGAGAAGCACTACCGCGAGCTGGACTTTGAGGCTCACGGCTACGTGGCCGACGTCACCGACGAGGCCGTCGTCGCCGAGCTCGTCGCCAAGATCGAGGCCGATTTTGGCACCACGCCCGACATTCTGGTCAACAACGCTGGTGTTATCCAGCGCACCCCCATGCTCGACATGAGCGCCGAGGACTTCCGCCGCGTCGTCGACATCGACCTTAACGCCCCGTTCATCGTCTCCAAAGCCTGCCTGCCCGGCATGATCGCCAAGGGTCACGGCAAGATTATCAACATCTGCTCGATGATGAGCGAGCTCGGCCGCGAGACCATCGCCGGCTACGCTGCCGCCAAGGGTGGCCTGAAGATGCTCACCAAGAACATCTGCTCCGAGTTTGGCGAGGCCAACATCCAGTGTAACGGCATTGGGCCTGGTTATATCGCCACGCCGCAGACCGCGCCGCTGCGCGAGACGCAGCCCGATGGCAGTCGTCACCCGTTTGACCAGTTCATCATCGCCAAGACCCCGGCCGCCCGTTGGGGCACGCCCGAGGATCTGAAGGGCCCCGCCGTGTTCCTGGCCTCCGATGCCTCGAACTTCGTCAACGGCCACATCCTCTACGTCGATGGCGGCATCCTAGCTTACATCGGCAAACAACCGCAGTAGGCGCTGCGCGGGCTTGAGACGGGCATCTTGCCTTTCATTCGTCGGTCGCGTACCCAAGTACGCTTCCCTCCTCTTTCAAGGCAACCTGCTCCGTCTCAAGCCCGCTCGCTCACCGCGCTCCCACATTTAGGTTCATTTAGTAGTTGCGGTGAAATAGGGATTGATTTTGGCTTCTATCAGACAAAACAGTCCGTATTTCACCGCAAGTTAGAAATAGGAAGGTATTTCGCAATGAAGATCGCTCTGATCAACGAGAACTCTCAGAACTCCAAGAATCCCATGATCGAGGCTGCCCTTAAGAAGGTTGTCGAGCCCATGGGTCACACCGTCTTTAACTATGGCATGTATGCCGAGGAGGGCTCCGCTCCCCTCACCTACGTCCAGAACGGCATCCTTGCCGCCGTGCTGCTCAACTCTGGCGCTGCAGACTACGTCGTGACCGGCTGCGGCACCGGCGAGGGCGCCATGCTCGCCTGCAACTCCTTCCCGGGCGTGCTGTGCGGCCATGTTGCCGACCCTCTGGATGCCTACACCTTCGCCCAGGTCAACGACGGTAACGCCGTCGCCATGCCCTTCGCCCTCAAGAACGGCTGGGGCCAGGAGCTCAACCTCGAGTACACCTTTGAGAAGCTCTTTGGCTTTGGTTCGGGCAACGGCTATCCTGCCGAGCGCGTCGAGCCCGAGCAGCGCAACAAGAAGATCCTCGACGGCGTCCGCGCTGTGACCATGCGTCCGCTCGTCGACGTCCTGGGCGAGATCGACCAGGACCTGGTCAAGGGCGCCCTGGCTGGCGAGCACTTCCAGGAGTACTTCTTCGCCAACGCCACCGACGAGGCCATCATCGCCAAGGTCAAGGGGCTTCTGGGCCTCTAATCGACCCACGGTCCTCCCCTACCAAACGCAAGCGGCGGCTGCCCCAAACACAGGGCAGCCGCCGCTTTTTGCTAGAAATGGTGCAACGCCTGTTTTTAGGACTCGTCGATAATCTGATGGCAAACCCTTGCAAGCGCTGGGAACTCCGAGGTCACGGCATCCCACACAACCGCCCGATCGACATTGCCGTAATCGTGCGCAAGGTAATTTCTCATCCCAACGATGCCACGCCACTCGATTTCGGGATGAAGCCGTTGCGCCTTCTCAGATAACTTGCCCGCCTCTTCCGTCACCCTTAGAGCGCACATAAGAAGTGAATCGGCAAGCGTTCGGGCTTTGATGTCATCGCCGTGGAGAAAGTCGCTCTCCGTAACGTCGAATGCTTTGATCCTTTTGTTCGTCTCATCGATCGCCTCAAGGATTTCTTGAGCGCGCTGCACGTCTGATTTACGGGCGAACATAGAGCACCACGCCCTCCTCAGCGATTGCTTGCGCGATATCTTCGCGCAGCTGCTCACTCGAAACTACATCAACGTTTTTACCCGTAGCCTCTTTGATTTCCTCTCCAAAAGAAGAGAGGGCAAACAACCCGAACGTCATTGTCGGGTCAAGCTCTATGCGCAAATCGATATCACTGTCGGCACGTGCGTCGCGTCTGGCGTACGAACCGAACAGCGTAACTGACCGAATCGCCTTCCGGCTGCACGCAGCTGAGACCACAGCGGCCCTTATCTCTTCGGTAGTCAAAACGCCCGTCTCCGCCTCTTTCCTGTCCGCCGAAAGTGAAGGGACAAATGGAAGCGAACGCTCGCGCAGCATCTGACGCATAAACATATTGACTGCGACGGAGGACGTCATGCCGAGTTCTTCGCAAAGCTCGGCAAATGACTCTTTTATCGATGCATCAACGCGGACACTTAGAACTGACGCGCTCATTTCTACCTCCTGTATGACGTTGTCAATACAGTATCATACACATAATTCAGTCAATCGGAATGGATAGCGAAATGCCCCGTCCGCAAAACACAGACGAGGCATTCCCCAACGAACAACAGATGGTGCAAGGGGGTCAGGTTTACCTGCACCACATTGGTGCAAAGTAACCACCCCAATGCACCAACTTGGTGCAAAGTAACCTGTCCCCTTTGCACCAAGGGGTTGACTAGAGGGCGCAGGCGGTCTTGTAGCCGTCGCCGATGGCGTCGCGGATGTTGCCGCACTTGTTGGCGTCGCCCAGCACGTGGACAGTAACGCCGGCAGCAGCCAAGTCGTCGGCCAGCTTGGTGTTGGGACGGTAGCCCATGGCGAGCACCAGCGTATCCGCACCGGTGATGGTGTGGATCTCGCCGTCCTTCTCGTAGCTGATGGTGTCCTCGGTGATCTCGGTCACCTTGGCCTCGGTCAGCACGTGGACGCCCTTAGAGAGCATGCGCGTGATGAGCACCGCGCGGCCGGCGCCACCCTCGTTGGCGGCGAGCGTCTTGGTCATCTCGATGACGGTGACGTCGCGGTTGGCCGGCGACAGGTCGTTGACCAGCGGGGCCAGGTAGTCAGCCGTCTCGCAGCCGACGGTACCGCCGCCCACGATGACGATCTTCTTGCCCGGGAAGGCGTTGCCGCCCAGCAGGTCGTCAGCCGTCATGACCTGCTTAAAGTTCTGCATAAAGGCCGGAGCGATGGGCTCGGCACCATAGGCCAGGACGACCTCGTACCCGGCGTAGTCACGCTGAATGTCCTCGGCAGAAAGCTCGGTACCAAAGATGCACTTTACGCCGGCCTCGGCCAGACGACGATACTGGTACTTGATCACGCGGGTGAGCTCCTGCTTTGCCGGCGGGACGGCTGCGATGCGCATCTCGCCGCCCGGCTCATCCTGCTTGTCCACGAGCACCACGTTATGGCCGCGCTTGGCGGCAATGAACGCCGCCTCCATGCCAGCGGGACCGGCGCCCACAACGAGCACGTTCTTGGCCTCGGCGGCAGGCTCGTAGCCGGCCTCGTCGCGCTCGACATCGGGGTTAACGGTGCAGGAGATGCGCTTGCCGAACATAATGCCGTTCAGGCAGCGCAGGCAGCCGATGCAGGGACGAATCTCGTCGGCGTTGCCGGCAGCCGCCTTGTTGCAGAACTCGGCATCGCACAGGTTGGCGCGGCCCATCATGCAGATGTCGGCGGCACCGTCCTCGATCAGCTCCTCGGCAATCCATGCCTCGTTAATGCGGCCGACCGTGGCGACGGGAATGTTGACGTGCTTTTTGATCTCGCGCGAGCAGGCGGCGTGCGAAGCCTGCTGCGTGCCGGCGGCGGGAATCGCGGAGCCGCGCTTGATGGTGGTGCCGCCCGACACGTGGATCATGTCGACGCCGGCCTTCTCCAGGCGACGCGAGACGTAGATCATGTCGTTGAGGGTCAGGCCGCCATCGGTGTACTCATCGCCCGAAATGCGTACGTCGATGATAAAGTCCTTGCCGCAGCGCTCGCGAATCTCGGCGATGACCTCGAGCAAGAAGCGCATGCGCGCGTCAAGCGAGCCGCCGTACTCGTCGGTACGCTTGTTGTAGAGCGGGGTCAAGAAACCGCCGAGCATACCGTGGGCGTGGGCAGCATGGACCTCGACGCCATCGACGCCGGCCTTCTGCATGCGAACGGCAGCGTCGCCAAACTGGTGCGTGAGCTCGTGAATCTCGTCAACCGTGATGGGACGCGGTGCCTCGCGAGCATAGGACGGGCCCACAAAGGACGGGGCGATTAGGCGCGGCGTGCCCGGAATGTTAAAGGCCATGTAGGCGGGGTGGAAGAGCTGCGGCATGATCTTGCAGCCGTACTCGTGCACGGCGGCGGCGAGCTTTTCCCAACCGGGAATGAACGTGTCGTCATAGCAGCACATATCGCCCGGCAGGTAGGTATAGGTGGGCTCGACCGTCACGACCTCGGTGATGATGAGGCCCACGCCGCCCTTGGCACGAGCGCGGTAGTGATCGACCAGGTCGTCGGTCACATAGCCGTGGTCGGCCAGGTTGGTGGATACCGGCGGCATAAAGACGCGGTTCTTGACCTCGGTCGTACCAACCTTGATGGGGCTAAAGAGCATCGGATAGGCGGAGGACTCCATACAGGCTTCCTTTCGTTTGAGCCGCGTGGCGGCACTTGCTGATTCCCCTATCGTATCAGCACCCGCCCAGTACGCGACCTCACACACTCCCCACCTTTTGCTCGACCCATAAAAAAGTTGCGGTGGAATAGTTCCTGAATGAAGCTCTTGGCGCACCAAACAGGAACTATTTCACCGCAACTGATAAGGGTGGGATGGGTTAGAGGCCCAGGTAGGATGTCATGCCTTCGACGGCGAGCTTGGCGCCGGCCACGGCATGGACCACGGTAAGCGGGCCATTGACCACGTCGCCGGCGGCAAAGACGCCGGGCACGGTGGTCATGCCGTGCTCATCGACCGAAAGCAGACCGCGATGGTCGGTCTCCAGGCCGCCCGTCGTAAGCACGAGCTTGTCCTTGGGCACCTGCGAGGCCGCGATGACGATGGTATCGGCCGCGGCGTGATCGAGCTCTTCCTCGTAGCCCACCACGTTGTTGTCCTCGTCGAAGATGGCCGTCTCGAACACGGGGCCGTTATCGTCGATAGCGCAGATGGCCTTGCCGCACACGATCTCGGCACCGTCGAGCTCGGTCAGCTCGACCTCATCATCGATGGCAGAGATGTGGCGCGAGCGGGCATACACGGTGACCTTGCGGGCACCCGAGCGCAGGGCGGTGCGGGCCACATCCATGGCCACGTTGCCGGCACCGATAACCGCCACGTTCTGTCCGATCGCCACACTCGTGGGATCGACCAGATAGTCGATACCAAACAGCACGTTACCGCGCGACTCGCCGGGAATCCCCAGCTTGCGGGCACGCCAAGTGCCGGTGCCCACAAAGACCGCGTCATAACCGTCGCGCAGCAGGTCGTCGATATGCAGCGCGCCGCCGATGGTGGTCGAGGGGCGCACGCGCACGCCGAGCGAGCACATCACGTGGCGGTACTTTTGCACCAGCGAGCGCGGCAAACGGAACTCGGGGATGCCGTACTCCAGCACGCCGCCGATCTCGGGGCGCTGCTCAAACACGGTAACGGCACAGCCCAGCTGGGCCATCTTGATGGCCACGGTAATGCCGGCAGGGCCCGAGCCGACCACGGCGACCTGCTTGCCGCACGACGGAGCGGGCGTCCACTCCTTGCGATCGAGGTATGCCGTGGAGATATAGTTCTCGATACTCGAAAAATGCACCGGCGTGCCCTTGCGACCCTGAATACATGCACCCTCGCACTGACCCGAATGGTTGCACACCATGGAGCAGACCGCGCTCATCGGGTTGTTCTGGAACAGCAGCTCGCCTGCTTCCTCCAGAAGACGTTGCTTAAACAGATCGATGACCTGCGGAATAGGCGTCTGCACCGGGCAGCCTTTGATCTGGCAGAACGCCTTTTTGCAGCCCAGGCAACGATTTGCTTCCTCGACAATGTGGATAGCCACGCGATTCCCCTCTGATTCGCATCAACACAATAGCGGGCAGTTCCAGATGCTGCCCAGTACCGGCAAGCCGGCCGCCCGTAGCGACCGTCTGCCACGCTACATCTCCCGATGTGCACCTTCGCAACGGGCAGACATGCGCTCAAGTGTCGTCAGGCAACCGGCAACCGTCGCCGGCACGCTGTTCTCGACCACACACGGGATGCCCGGACAGGCAGCGGCGGCCCAGGCAACGACGGGCTCAAAGTCATAACGGCCCGTCTCGCCCACGCCATGGCACACCAGACGCGAGCCCGTGCCATCGCACCAGCCGGCCTCGTCCTCGTTATCCACGACCTCAAAATCCTTAGCGTGCAGTACACGAATCTTGCTGCCGCACAGGTAAAGCATGTCCGACGTGATCTCCTGCGCTTCGCCGACAACGCTCGGATGCAGCAGCGACACCGGGTCGTAAATCACACCGAGCGCCGAGCTCGGCACACGCTCGAGCACCTCGCGGCAACGCTGGGGCGTGTTGACCGTCTCATTCCAGCCAGGCTCAATCAAAATCTGCCCGCCCATGGCCTCGGCGCGTGTGCAGACATATTTGAGACCCTCCACAAACGCATCGAGTGCCTCGTCGGTCATTCGGTCGTCCGCCACGGCGTTCTGCACGTTAGGACGACCGGTCTCGGTACCCACCGGACAGCCGCCGAGCATCTTGGCAAAGTTCAGGCACGCCTCGTACTCGGCATAGTTATCCATGAGCTGCTGGCGATCGGGGGTCGCCAGATTCTTATAACAACCGAACACAGCGACCGAGACGCCCGCCTCGTCGAGTACCGCACGCAGGTGGTCGGCAAGCTCGCGCGTCAGGCCCAAACGGTTGATGCCCATCGACTTATAGAGTACCTTGCTCGGTAGCTGGATGCACGAAAAGCCCAGCTCGCCCGCCATGCGAATGCGCTCCTCGACCGTTCCCTGCGGAAGGTCGTGCAGGCGCACGCCCGGAGTGATAGCCCCCACGCTATTCACATCCCTTGCAAGCGTTGATGCCCGGGGTGTATCCGCCAAACGGGTCCTCGATGGAGCACACGCCCGAGGGGGCCAACGGGTCGCGCTTGCCGGCCAGCTTGTCGTGGTGCATGGTCTCGATATAGGCCAGCACCAGCGGCGCCACGCCCTTCGCGTCGTTTTTGACGATGGGCTCGCTCATGTAGTAGCCAAAGGTGCCCTCGCGGTGCGTGGTGTTGCCCAGGCCCGCGACCAGGCAGATGTTGTCGAGTGCCAGCTGCCCATCATGCTCGGACAGGCAGGTCTCGCAGATGCCGTCGAAGGCGCGGCGGCCATGCTGGTAGTAGCGCTCGCCCAGCACGCCCAGGCGCACGCCCTTCATGATGGCGTTGGCGAAGATTGCGCTGCCGCTCTCCTCCAGGTAGTTGGGGGCGATGTTGGGCAGGTTGATGACCTGGTGCCACATGCCGGTCTTCTCGTCCTGATACGGCAGCATGGCGTCGATCAGGTCGTGGAACATCTTGCGGATCTCGTCCTTCTCGGCCGACATCGAAGGCGGCATGAGCTCCCAGGTATCGATGAGCGCCATGGCAAACCAACCCTCGGCACGCAGCCAGAAGTTGGCCGAAAGGCCGGTGACCGGATCGCACCAGAACTGCTTGCGGCTTGCGTCGTAGGCGTGATAATACAGACCGTTGAGCGGGTTGCGCATAAGGTCGTGCACGACTTGGAACATATGGAAGCTGTCCGAGCAGGCGCGGCGGTTGTGGAAGCTCAGCTCGTACTGCATGTAGAACGGCTGGGCCATGTACATGCCGTCGAGCCAGATCTGGTTGGGGTAGACGGCCTTATGCCAAAACACGCCCTCTTTGGTGCGCGGCTGGGTCTCGAGCTGGCGATAGATCGTGTCCATGGCGGCGCGGTACTTGGGCTTGCCCACCAGGTCATAGAGCTTGTAGAGGGTCTTGCCCGCATTGACGTTGTCGAGGTTGTACTCCTCGGGCTTGTAATGCTTGATAGTGCCGTCTTCCTGGACAAAGAAGTCGATGTAATCGTCGGCAAACGTCAGGTAGCGCTGCTCACCCGTGATCTCGTACAGCTCGATGAGCGCCTTGATCATGCAGCCATCGATGTAGTTCCAGGTGTTCTCCTTGCCGGCACGGAGCTTTTCGATGTTCCAAGCGGGTGCCTGCGGCGT
>CAKTWW010000015.1 GCA_934630855.1 uncultured Collinsella sp. | reverse complement strand
TATACGCCGTGATGCGCGACCGGGTGCCCTACCGGGAGTAGCCCCGGCGGTTGACAAAACTATAGGAACACCCAACGGCTAGTCATTGGGGACGTTCTTTAACGACTAGTTGTTGGGGACAGTCTTTGCCAAAAGCCCCGTTGGGCGAGATGTCGAACGGGAAGGTGCCGCAGCGATTGAACGCGGCGATAAACATGCGGATGGCGTTGGACGGCGTGGTGCCCACGAGCTGGGTTGCCGCCGCGAAGGCCGCCTTCTCCTCGGGCAAGACCTTCGCGACTACAGGGGTCATGTGTTCTGCCATGGCGCTTCCTTTTTGAAACGACGGTGGTGCGGATAGATGCGGGCCACGCGGCTGGGCGATGGGCTGTGAAGGCAACCCGATTGGCCTGCATCCGGAGTTTATTTCTACGGCGTTGGTATTACTTGGTATTCCTAAGTATTACCCCACGGATAGAATAGCACATCCACCCCCATAGGAACAGATGAAAACAGGTCATTTTGTTGTTGAAATAGGACTCGGATGAGCTTTAGAGCGTGATGACTTCCGAGATGCTAAGAACCCGGGCGTCGGCGACGTCGTGCGTGGCAAGCAGGAGCATGCGGCCGTCGAGCAGGTCGAGCACAGCCTCGGCCGTCGCATCGCGCGCGGAGGCGTCCAGGCCGGTAAAGGACTCATCCAGAATCATCGCACCGCCGGGACACAGCAGAGCACGGGCGATCTCAACGCGTCGGCACTGCCCGCCCGAAAGCTCGGCCACGCAGGCATGAACGTTAATCCCCGGCACCAGCAGGCGCAACAAGGCCGCGGCACTCGAAGCATCCACATGCGCGTCGGCGCATACCAGCACGTTATCCAGCGCCGAGGCAGACTCGACCAAGCGCGTATCCTGAAACACCATCGAGCACGGCGCGCACTCCCCCGCCGCAAGCGTAAGCAGCGTCGACTTACCCACACCCGAGGCGCCCATCACACAGATGCGCCCACCCGCGGGTACGTTGAGCACCAGACCGTCCAGCGCCGGCGCCCACGGCGCGCGATCGCCCACGGCAAGCGCAAGCTCCGCCGCCGCGCCATCGCCCGCAGCCCCCGCACGCCCGCGCAACCCATGCCCATGCGTCCGCACGGCCGCGCGCCACGCCACGGGCCCCGAAGCCTGCAGCAGCCACACCAGCACGCGCTCGCACGCCCACGAAGCGGCAACGACCAGCACGGTCCACGCCAGCAGGTCAGCCGTCTCAATCAAAAGTTTTGCCTGATAGATGCGCTCGCCCACGGTACCCACCGCCATGCCAATGAGCTCGGCTGCCACGCCGGCTTTCCAGCCCATGCCAATCACGGCCCGGGCGCACGAAAGCACAAACGGCAGCACCTCGCGCCAGGTGTTGGCGCAAAACAGGCGCCAGCCACGCACGCCATGCAGACGAAACATCTCCTCCAACGACCCATTAACCTGCGCCAGGCCCTCGGCTAGCGAAAAATACACACCCGGCAGCGCCATCAAAAACACCGCGGCGATGCTCACGCGCGCCGATCCCAGCCAAATGAGCAGCAGGACCACCACGCAGGCGACCGGCGTCGCCTTCACAAACGACAGCGCCGGCGCCACCAGGCGAGCAAAAGCCCGCGAGCGTGACGAAACCCCGGCCAGCACGCCGCCGCATACCGCGGCAAGCGCCAACCCGCCCAGAATCCGCGCGCCCGAGCCCGCCAAAATCGCCCACGTGCCGCCATCGCACACCAGCCGCAACAGCGCCGCTACAACAGCACCCGGCCCCGGCAAGATCAGCGGCTGCGCCACCAGCGCCGCCACCAGCATCCACGCGGCAAGCCAAAAGGCGGCGACGGCACCTGCTGCCGCCACCGCCTTCACACGCTCTGTCATTTGTCGAGCAAACGCACGCACGGGCTACTCCATGTAGTAGAAATCGTCAGCCGGAAGTTTACCACCCACGGCGCTCGCGTCCGCATCGGACAGCACCTGCAGATACCCGCTAAGTGCCGCCTTCATATCCTTGCCCGTCTGGCACACGAGCATGCACCCGGGAATCGCCTTCTCGGCAATCTTAGCGTTGTCCACGATGCCGGCATCGGCCACGGCCTGCGCCCAGTCTGCCGGCGCCGCGTTGACAGCCTTAACGCTCGCCTCGTGACAGCGTAAGAACTCCGCCACGGCCTCGGGATGCTTCTCGGCAAACGCGCGGCGCGCCACGGTCACACCCGTCAACAGGCGCGAGCCCGTGTCGCCCGCCAGCTCGTCCCACACATCGGTCAAGCTCACCGGCGCCGACAGCTTGCCCTCGCTCTTAGCGATGGCCGCGGTCTTAAACGGCTCGGGCAGCACGCCCACGGCAGACGGATCGGCCAGCAGCGCCGACAGCACCTCGGTGGGCTCGCTCTTAAACTCGAGCGTCACCTGGCCGGTCAGACCCGCGCGCTCCAGCAGGTAGTTCATCACATACTCAGGCGTGGTGCCCTTGCCCGTCATGTAAACGGTGCGGCCCGCCAGGTCGCCAAACGAGGTCACGCCCGCATCGCCCGTCACCACGTTCAGCACGCCCAGCGTGTTGATGTCGATGACCTGCACCGCGCCCTCGGTCTTGTTGTACAGCACGCTCGCCACGTTGGCCGGCACCAGCGCGATATCGATATCGCCTTGAATGACCTTGGGCACAATCTCGTCGGCGGCAGTGTTGATCGCAAAGTCGAACTCGTTGTCCGTCTCGCCGTTTGCGGCCTGGTCCATAAACTGCACCAGGCCAATCGAGGTCGGCCCCTTGAGCGAGGCAACGTGCACCTTGACCGGCTCTGCGGCAGCACCGGCGCCGTCCGTGGCAGCCGAGCCCGCGGCGGACCCGGCACCGGCAGCCCCGCCGCCACAGCCCGCGAGCGCAAGCGACAGCGCGCCCGCGGCGAGCGCCGAGGCAAACCCCCGGCGCGACATCTCAACATCAAATGCGCGCATCGCTAGCACGTCCCTTCGTTGGGCATCGTCCATGCATGGTGGTCGGTGTGCAGCAGCTCCTCGGCCAGCGGCGAGAGCGGTGCACCCAAGAACTCGCGGTAGCATGCCTGGACATCGGGGTTCTCGTGCGAGAAGCGAATGTCCGCCTTCGCATCCAAGCCCCACAGCACCTGACCGCGCTCGGCCGCCAGCTCGCAGCCGTCGTGGATGGGCTGACCGCCGCCACCGACGCAGCCGCCGGGGCACGCCATAACCTCGACGAAGTCATAGCTCACACGGCCGTCGCGAATCGCGTCGAGCAGACGGGCGGCGTTGCCCAGCCCGTGCGCCACGGCGACGCGCACCTTGGTGCCATCGATATCGGCGACGGCCTCCTTCCAGCCGTCGAGTCCGCGTACGTCGGTAAAGAAGTCCGCATCGGGATTTTTGCCCGTCACCAGGTAATATGCCGAACGCACGGCGGCCTCCATCACGCCGCCCGTGGCGCCAAAGATCACGCCCGCGCCCGTGCCAAAGCCCAGCGGCGTGTCGAGCGGCTCCTCGACCAGCGTGTCCACGCTCACGTGACTCGCGCGGATCATGCGCACCATCTCGCGCACCGTCAGCGCAACGTCCACATCGGGCGTGCCGTCCTCGCCCACCATGCTCGGAAGCGCGCACTCGGCCTTCTTGGCCGTGCACGGCATAACGGACACCACGAACAGGCGCTCGGGCTCCACGCCCAGCACCCTGGCGTAGTAGGTCTTGGCAATAGCGCCGAACATCTGCTGCGGCGACTTGGACGTGGACAGGCTGTCGACAAACTCCGGATAGCGCGCCTTCACAAAGCGTACCCAGCCCGGGCAGCAGCTCGTGAACATGGGCCAGCCACGGCTGTCGCCCTCGCCCTTGGCGGCCTCGCCCAGGCGCTCGAGCAGCTCGGAGCCCTCCTCCATAATAGTGAGGTCGGCCGAGAAATCGGTGTCGAACACGTACTCAAAGCCAACGCGGCGCAGCGCGCAAGCCAGGCGCTCGACGGTTGCCTCCTCGCGCGGAATGCCGAGTTCCTCGCCCCAGGCGCTGCGCACGGCAGGCGCGATTTGTACCAGTACGATCTTGTCGGGATTAGCGAGCGCGTCAAACACGGTCTCAGTATCGTCGCGCTCGCGCAGTGCGCCCGTCGGGCAATGCGTAATGCACTGGCCGCACGCGACGCAATCGGTCTTGCCTATCGGCGCGCGCCCGCGGGTGCCCACGGCGGTGTGCGTGGCGCGGTTGGTCAGATCCCAAATGCCGAGCCCCTGCACGCTCTCGCACACCTTGATGCAGCGCATGCACTTGATGCACTTGTCGTTGTCGCGAATGATGGGAAAATCGAAGTCCCAGCCCTCGCGCGCCAGGCGCTGCTCGTACGGCAGATAGAAGATGCCCAGGTCGTTGGCGATGGTCTGCAGGTTGCAGTTGCCGCTGCGCACGCAGCTCGTGCAGCGCGAATCGTGCTGGGACAGCAGCAGCTGCACGTTGGTGCGGCGCGCCTCGCGGGCCTTGGGGCTGTTGGTGTGAACCACCATGCCGTCGAGCACGTAGTTGTTGCAGGCGGCAACCAGCTGATCGCAGCCCTCAACCTCGACCACGCACACGCGGCAGCCGCCGATCTCGTTCAGATCGCGTAGGTAGCACAGGGTGGGAATCTGGATACCGGCGGACTTGGCCGCGTCCAGGATCGTGGTGTGCTCGGGCACCACGACTTCGCAATTATCGATCGTGAGCTTGACCATATTGAGTGCTCCGCTTTCGGTGTTGTCGCTGACAGTGGGGTTGTTGAGCTCTACCATTCCAGGTTCCTCCCTCCGCGGAACGCACCAAAGCCAAAGTGGTCGCAACGCAGGCAGCGACTCGCCTCTTGGCGCGCCTCTTCCTCGGTAAGGCCCTGTTCGACCAGATTCCAATCATGAATGCGCTCGCCGGCCTCGCGCTCGCCCAGCTCGCAGCGGCCGCACTCGTGCTTGCCCTTAAACTGAACGGTCGGCAGCTCCACGTCGAGCTTAATCTTGTGGTCGAAGCCCAGGTAGCGGTCGATATTTGCCGAAGCCACGCGGCCGGCGTTGATGGCACGGATGACGGTGGCGGGACCGGTCTGGCAGTCGCCGCCGCTAAAGAGGCCATCGAAATTGGGCACGGCGCCGTCCGAATCGGTGACGACGCGACCCCACTTGCAGGCGATGCCCATGTCCTCAAACGGCTTGGAGTCGATATCCTGACCAATGGCCACGAACACGCGCTCGCAGGGAATGACCTGCTCGGGCGTGGCGGCGGCACGCGGGGCCGGGCGCCCGCGGCGGGGCTCGCCGATAATCTGCGGCTGCACGCGCAGGCCGCTCACGCGTCCGTCCTCGCCCGTCTCAATACCGAGCGGGGCTGTGAGCTCCAGAACCTCGCAGCCCTCGGCCTGGGCACCGGCAATCTCGGCGTCCTGGGCCGTCATATCGCAGATGCGGCGGCGGTAGACGATGCTCACCTTTTCGGCACCGCAGCGCACGGCAGAGCGAGCCACGTCCATGGCCACGTTGCCGCCGCCGATAACGCACACGCGCTGGCCGCTCAGGTCGGGCAGTTCGTCGTCACCGATGGCGCGCAGCATCTTGACGGCCGACTCCACGCCAGGCGCCTCTTCGCCCGGAAGGCCGAGCTTCTTGTCGCTGTGGGCACCGATGGCCAGGTAGACGGCATCGAACTCATCGCGCAGGCGAGCGAGCTCCTCGCCGTTCACGGAATGGTCGAGTTCCACATCGATGCCGGCGCTCAAGATCCAGTCGATCTCGGCCTGCAGGCGCTCGCGCGGCAGACGATAGCTGGGGATGCCGTAGCGCAGCATGCCGCCCAGGTGGTGGCGCTGTTCAAAGATCGTCACCTTATGGCCCATCACGGCCAGGTAGTAGGCACAGGAAAGGCCGGCCGGACCGCCGCCGATCACGGCGACGCGCTTACCGGTGTTGTCCACTACATGCGGCTTGTGGTCGTTGAGGTCACTGTGCTCGACGGCAAAACGCTTAAGGGCGAGGATGTTCATGGGGTCGTCGACCATGCCACGGCGGCAGTGCATCTCGCAGGGATGCTCGCACACCAGGCCGCAGACGAGCGGCAGCGGATTATTCTTGCGGATGACCTTGACGGCGTCGGCATAGCGGCCGGCCTCGACGAGCGAAATGTACCCGGGGATGTCGACGTGCGCCGGGCAGCCCGAGACGCACGGAACGCGGGCCTCGCGGTCAAAGCCGCAGGAGTGCTCGCGGATGTGGTGCTCAAAGTCGTCGCGGAAGCCACGGATAGCCGTAAGCGCCATGGCGCCGGCCTCGTAGCCGATGGCGCAGTCGCTCGAAAGGTAAATGGTGCGGGCCGTGCGCTCGATCAGATTGAGCGTGGACTCGTCGGCGCGCCCTTCGAGCACATCGGCGAGCAGGTCGCTCAGCGCGCTCAGGCCTACGCGGCAGGGCGTGCACTTGCCGCAGCTCTGGGTGGAGCACAGGTTGACGAGCGCCGCCGTAAACTCAACGGGACACGGGGCGAGCGAACTCACCGCCAGACGACGTCCGAGCGCATCGTGCAGGTCGTCCATGACGGCCTGAGCGTGGCTGCGTTCCATAACATGCAGTCGAGCCATAAGATCCCCTCTCATGTGGCAGCCCGGAGGCGAGGCCGGGCGAAGTTGCTACACGCACAACACTGACCTAAAAAGTTGTTAGGTCTCCACACAGTTCGGCAGGCGGTATAAAATGTCACCCTCAGCGGTGAAATAGAACATTACCGCAGATAAATGCCATATTTGATAAAACGCGTTACCAAACGACAATGCCCCGCCCACGCAATCACGTGGACGGGGCATTGCCCTAGGTATGCGGCCAGCGACCCTGTTGCTTTTACTTAAGCTCGGGCCAGAAGTCCTTGTTAGCCTCGATCATGTCGTCGAGAACCTCCTTGGCGACCTTCATCGACGGCACGGTCTTGTTGAGCGTGAAGGCCTTGAGCGCCTTCTCGTACGAACCCTCGATCGTGGCCTCGACCACGAGCTTCTCGGAGTTCAGCTGCTGCATCATAAGGCCCTGCTGGAACAGCGGAATGTTGTCGCGGCTGATGACCTCGGGGCCGTTCTTGCCAATGTAGGCAGGCAGCTCGACCATAGCGTCGTAGGGCATGTTGGGGATAGCTCCCTTGTTCTCGCAGATGACCAGGAAGCGCTGCTTGGTGTCGTTCTTCAGAGCGATAGCCAGGTCGGCAATCCAGTCGCCGTGGCTGCCCGCATAGAACGTGCTCTCGTCGATCTCGCCCGTCTTCTCGTAGTGGTCGATGCCCTCAAAGAGGTTCCTCTCGCGCGTCTCCTCAACCTCATTCGCACGGGTGCGCTCGGGGTTGGAATGCTCGACGAACTCCTTCTGCTGCAGGTAGTAGTTCAGGTACGTGTTGGGCAGGTACTCCGGGAAGCACTCCATGATCTCGTACTCGCCCTTCCAGACGTAGTACCAGCTGCCCTTGGTGTGGCGGTTCTGCTCGGGATGCTCGTCGGTGGCCTCCTCGGGCTTCTTGGACATCAGCGAGCTCATGCCCTTGAGGTACGAATCGGGCAGCAGAATCTCATGCTCCTTGATGTACTCACGCAGCTGCGGGAGCACCTCCTCGCCCTTGTGACGAATCGAGGTGAACCAACCAAAGTGGTTGAGGCCAAAGTAATCGTACTCGACATCCTTCTTGTCGATATCGAGCGCGGCGCAAACCACGTCGATGATCGCGATCGGCATGTCGCAGATGTTGATGATGCGAGCGTTGGGACGCAGCACGCGGCAGCCCTCGGACACGATGGCGGCAGGGTTGGAGTAGTTGAGAATCCAGTAGTCCTTCTTGGCGTACTTCTCAACGTCATCGATCAGCTCGACCATGGGGAAGATGGTGCGCATGCCGTAGGCAAGGCCGCCGCAACCGCAGGTCTCCTGGCCCACGCAGCCGTGACGCAGCGGAATCTTCTCGTCCTGCTCGCGCATGGCATAGCCGCCCACGCGCATCTGGGCAAACACGAAGCTCGCGTCGGTAAAAGCCGTCTTTTTGTCGGTGGTCACCGTAAGCTTGATGTCCAGGCCGAGGTCCTCGTGCAAAATCCAGTCCACGAGCACGCCGATCTTGCGCTGGCGCTCCTCGTTGATGTCGTACAGGCGAATCTCGTCAACGTCGAGCTCGTCCTTGCGCAGGGCGATGGACTTGACGATGCCGGGGGTAAAGGTGGATCCGCCACCACACAGAGTAATGATCATTGTTTACTGCTCCTTCTCAATTGCGTTTTCGACCTTGTCGCGCATCTCGGCGACCTTCATGCCAAAGATGATCTGGATATTGTTGCCGTTGCGGTTGATGCCGCTGTTGGGCACGTGGTTGATGAGGTTCTCATCGATGAGGTCCGGATTCTTAACGTTCACGCGGAGACGCGTAAAGCAGTTCTCGAGCTCCTCGATGTTGTCCTTGCCGCCAAGACCTGCGACCAGGTCGGCAATACCCGCATCGACGCCCTCTGCGGGAGCCGCGGCAACAGCGCCCTGCTTCACCGCAACAGATGCGGCAGCTTCGCCCTCGGCAACGGACTCAGCAAGCTCGGAGTCCTCCTCGCGACCGGGGGTGTGAAGGTTGAGCTTCTTGATAAGGAAGGTGAAGAGGAAGAAGTACAGCGCGGCGTTGACGACTCCAAGCACCAGCATAACCGGCCAGTTGGTCTTGTCGACACCGAGGACCAGGTTGGAAACCACGATGTTGATGATGCCGCCTGCAGTCGAAGCGGGCACGGAGAGGACCTTGAGCAGGACCAGGAAGATGCCGGAAAGAACCGAGTGAACGACAAAGAGCACGGGAGCGGCAAAGACAAAGAGGAAGTCCATGGGCTCGGTGACACAGGAGAGCACGGCGGTGATGATCAGCGGGATGATAACGGCCTTGGTCTTATCCTTATTCCCCTTGTACGCGGTGAAGATAAAGGCGAGACCGATACCGATGTAAGGCCACAGGTTGTTGAAGGTATAGCTGTTGAAGTAGGTGCTATCGGAGAAGGGCTGGCCCGTCATTGCCATCTCGGCAACACGGATGGGATAGGCGCCGGCGATAACCTGATCGCCCAGCGTCAGGGTGCCGCCCACATCGGAGAACTGGAACGGGGTGTAGATGAGGTGGTGCAGACCGGTGGGAACGAGCAGCTTGTTGAGCATGCCGTAGATGAACAGACCGATGTTGCCCGACTCCTTAATGATGCCGGCAACGGAGGAGATGGCACCCTGAACCGGAGGCCAAACGATGCAGAAGCCAGTGCCCATGATCCAGGAAATGATGATCATGATCAGGAACGGGAAGCGAACGCCCGAGAACATCGAAAGGGCAATGGGGAACTGCTTGTTCGAGTACTTGTTGAACACGGCACCGGTGATGCAACCAAGAATGATGCCGCCAAACACGCCGGTATCGAGCACCTGAATGCCCATAACGGTGCTCTGGCCGGTTCCGGTAAGACCGAGCATGCCGCTCGCTTCGGCAAGAGAGCCGGTGGCGTTGAGCACGATGTTGTTAGCCTGCAGGAACAGGAAGAACGACATCAGGGCGATAAGCGAAGCGTGGCCCTTGTTCTTCTTTGCCATGGCGCCGGCGATGCCCACGCAGAACAGAATCGAGAGGTTGTTGATGATAAACATCAGCGACTGATAGACAACGGCGCCCACAAGCTGGAACGGACCGGAGCCCAGCACGGGAATCATGGCGCAAATGGTCTTGTTGGTCAGAATGATGCCCACGATGAGCAGAATGCCGGCAACCGAGAGATACATCATCGGCTGGACGATCGACTTCGCGAACACCTCCAACGGCGCTTTGAAATTGAACTTCTTTTTTGCGGTCATAGCGGTACTCCCCTTCCTTTTCCGCAAATTAAGACAGATGTGCCCTGGACAAGACCGTGAGCCTTGCCTTATATCAATCGATGTGTGGGCACGTTATGCCTAGAGACCAGGTTCTCCAAGCAGGTTAACAATGTGATATGCGAGATAACTCTTCTCGGCATCGGTAACGACAACGTTATAGGTAGACGACAAGTGGGCGGCTATGGCGTCCGCGCACGAGAACGCGCACGGATACTTAGTTTCATCGATTCGGAACAGCGCATCGTCATTGATCTGCCCGGCCGCAGGATCGAGCGCCCGCTGTGCGAAAAACTGCAGGTGGCGGACGAAACGCTCATAGGGCAACGAGGTGTCGTCGAGGGTCGCAGCGTAACGATCGGAAACAATCGCGAGTACGTCGCGAACAAGCTGGACCGAGATGATGAGACGGTCGGAGCGTTGCGGCATGGTGGCGTTGACGATATGCAGCGTAATAAAACCCTGCTCTTCTTCGCTCATCTGGATGCCCATATACTCCTTGACAATCTGCAGCGCACGGCCCGCAAGCGCATACTCCTTGCGATAGAACTGCTGGATCTCGAGCAGCAACGGATTCTCACAGGAGACGCCCTTGCGCTCGCGCTCCAAAGCAAGGCCGATATGGTCTGCGAGAGCAATGAGAATCTTGTCGTTGATATCAACATTGAGCTCTCGACGGAGCATCTGAACAATGTCCTCGGCAATCACGAGGTTGACGGTGGGGATGGACTCCAAAAGATGTGCCAAGCGGTCGATCGTACGCGAATCCTGAGAAGTGCCCTCCTGCAGCGCATAGGTCTTTTCGACCGATGCTTCATCGATAGCGTCGCCGGCATGACGGCCAAAGCAGAGGCCTCGACCGATGACAATGAGCTCGGAGCCATCGTCCGAAGTGACCATTGCGACGTTATTGTTGAAAACTCGCTTGATAACCACGGTACCCACCACAAGAATTTACTCGGAAAGCCAGACGACAGGCTCTTTAACAGCAACAGGGCCGGAAGCGTGCTCACGAAGAGTCGAGTTCTCCGAACGCTCGCACACGATAACGAAGACCGTGGGATCGAAGCCGGCGGCGCGGACCGCGTCGAAATCGACCTCGACGAGGGGCTGGCCCGCGTCGACATGGTCACCCTGAGCAACAAGCGCATGGAAGCCCTTGCCCTCAAGTTTAACAGTGTCGATTCCGATATGCAGCATCACCTGAGCAGAGCTGTCGTCGGACATGATGCCCAGCGCGTGCTCAGTCGGAAACAGTGCCGCGACGGTGCCGGAAACAGGAGCGCACACCGTTCCCTCTTGGGGAACCACGGCAACGCCATCGCCCACGGCGCGGCTGCTAAAAGCAGGATCATTGGTTTTTTCTAGGTGAACAAGCTCGCCGGAAACAGGAGCGAGGATTTCGAACTCGGAGGCTGCAGTCTTCTGCTCATCCGAGCCGCCCATCAGGCGAGAAAAGAAACCCATGGTGACATGTCCCTTCATAAATATAGCCCAACCAAAATCAAGCGAATGCGTCCCTAGAGACACACCCGTTCAAAGACTTTGGTTAGGCCCACGTCCGAGGGACTCGGTAACCTTCCGCATTTCTTTTTACGTGGGTTATTCTAGACAAGCCCAAAGCAGAACAACCATTGCGAACGGCGAACGGTATTTTTTCTCCGATAAACGGTATTTAGGCGGCACATAGGGACGTTGGCGGCACATAGGGACGTTCCTTTTCTGCCGGCACCCAGGGACACTCCTTGCTCTGGTGCAACGGGGTCAGGTTTGTTTGCACCAAATTGGTGCAGATTAACCTGAAACCCAATGCACCAATCTCCCTTGCGTTAGATGAAGATCTCGCATTCCCTGCGCTCGACGCAAGCCTTGCTCAGCATCTGGGTAACGGCGGCAAGTTTGTTAGGGTCAAGTTTGCGAGCATTCTGCGGGCATACGGAGACGCAGCGCATGCAGGAGATACACGCCTCGCCATCCACCTGGCTTGGATCGTCCTTGTCGATAGCTCGAACAGGGCATGCCGCAGCGCAGGCACCGCAGGAGACGCAATCCTCCGTTGCCTGGGGCACCATGCTGTGGCCTCCAGCTTGCTTATAAGGACGATTGCCGGGAATAGAGGGCTCGGACGCATCTCCATCCAGTAGCTTTTGCCGAATTCGCTGCGCAAACTCTGCAAGTTGCGCCACATCCTGCGCATCCGGTCGCCCAGCAGCAAACTGACGAGCAACGGAATGCTCAGCAATGGCAGCAACCGCCGCAACCACCCTAAATCCGACGCGCTTCGCAACATCTTCCAGCTCTACGAGCGTATCCTCAAACGCACGGTTTCCGTAAACACAGACCAGAACGGCGCGAGCTCCGTTGCCGCGCACCATGACCAAACGGTCAACTGCCACAGTTGGAACTCTGCCGGCATACGACGGGACGGAGATTACGGCCACGTCATCCTTTGTCATCAAGGCCCCGCGGAAGTCCTGTCCGCTATCGGTCAGATCGACGGTAACGGTATTCCCATCCAGTGGCCCGGCCACAAGACCAGACACTTTCTCCGTTCCACCCGTCGGACTAAACACCATTTCGAACACGCTCATCGAGGCACCCTCCCCCTGTGCTTGTCGACACACCAAATCGCCCACATGCTTAGACAGAGTATACGGCACGCGGGAACACCCCCCTGCACCAACCCTATGCTGTCCGCTCACGGTCTGCATAATTCCCGCTGCAGATTGCATAAATTTACTGAATACCGCTGCGTTCTCCTGAGGTACCCCATCCCGAACCGTGCAAAAAACGGAGTATTCTGCAGCCCGCTCGCGCCAGCACCGCCGCGGACGGGCAAACTGTAGGGCGCCGTATCATTTTGGGTCCCGATATAACGAGAATGACGCACCTTTGCTCCGGAAAACGTTGAAATCTGGCTCAAAAACGCTCGCTAGGAACATCCGAAGGCCACCATTGGCGATGCCGAATCGTATGCAGCCAACTCGAACTGCAGAATATTCCAAAAAATGCACGGCGCATCCCAGGGGACCCATTGCCGCATCGTGGAACAAAGGGCCTCGGCATCCTCCAGGCACATTCCCGAGGAAATCACGTTTGAGCTAGCGGTCGGATACGGCAAACAAAAGGGCCCCGAGCGTTGCCTGCTCGGGGCCCTTGGTTCGCCTCGCGTTAGCGTGCGATGCGTATGTTATTTGCGCTTGCCGCCGCCGTCGCCGGGGCGACGGGAGCTGCCGCCGCGCTTACCGCCGCGGCTATTGCCGTAGCTGCCGCGGTTATCGCGACCGCCAGCACGACCGCCGCGGGAGCCGGCCTGGTTGCCGCCGCGTCCGCCACGGTAACCGCCGCGGCGCTCCTCACGGGTGTCGTCGTAGTTGCGCCAGTCATCGCGACGATCGCGGCTGGCACGCGGGTCGCGACGATCGCGCGACTCGTTAGAACGACCAGCGCCACCGCGGTTGCCGTTGCCACGTGCACCCTCGCGACGCTCACCGCCACGACCGCCCTCGCGGCCGCCACGCTCGTCAAAGCGCTTGCCGCCACGAGACTCGCCACCGCGGGCACCGCGCTCGTCACGCGAACCACGGCCCTCGCCGCCACGGCGCTCATCACGTCCGCCGCGCTCGTCATCGCGACCGGAACGACGACGGTCGCCCGAGCCGCGCTTGCCACCGCGCGAGCCACGGCCCTCGTCCTCACGCTCAACACGACGACGGCCGCCGCGATCCTCGTCCTCGCGACGACGGCGGTGCGCCTCGCCCTGGAACTGCTTGGCACGACGCGCGGCGCGGTTGCCACGCGGGCCCTGCTCAACAGCACCGGCACGCTCCTTGGCAGCCACCTCGCGGGCCACGCTCTCAACAGCCTCGTCCACGCGGGCCTGAACGCCCTCGCGCACGCGGGTCTTGCCGCCGCGCTTGGGACGGCTCGGTCGCTCGCCGTCGCCACGACGCTCGTCGCGACCGCGGTTGGAGCGACCGGCCACATCGCCGTAATCGTCGCCGTTGCGCTTGCCGTCGCGGCGCGTCTGCTCAAGTTTCTTCTTGCTCTTGGACTTGCCGCGCTTGGTCTTCTTCTTCACCTTAAAGGCGGCGGGGTCGCGCTCCGGGTCGACTGCAGGCGGGTTGGGACCCACGTGCAGGTCGCCGGCATCGTAGATGTCAGCCGTCTTGTCCATGAGCTTCTCGATCTCATAGAACTCGTCGACATCCTGCTCGGTCACAAACGTGACAGCCCAGCCCAGCTCGCCGGCGCGGCCCGTGCGGCCAATACGGTGGATGTAGTCGGTCGGCTCGGCCGGCACGTCAAAGTTCACAACATAGCGCACGTCGCTAATGTCGATGCCGCGGGCAAGAACGTCGGTTGCCACCAGCACGTCGACGGTACCGTCGCGGAAGGCAGAAAGCGCACGCTCGCGCTGGGCCTGGCTGCGGTTGCCGTGAATCGCGGCGGCCTTGATGCCCTTGCGCTCCAGGCGACGGCAGCAGCTGTCGGCGCGGTGCTTGGTGCGCATAAAGACGATGGTGCGCTCCGGGCCCTCCTTCTTGAGGAACTCGGGCAGCAGGTTGTTCTTGGCCTCGATGGACACCGGGAACACAAACTGGTCGACGGTGTCGGCGGTCGACGTGGCGGGCGCGATCTCCACGCGGGCCGGGTCGCTCACCAGGTCGGTGATCTCGCCCACGGCCTCCTCGTCGAGGGTCGCCGAGAACAGCAGCGTCTGGCGCTCGGCCGGCGTCTCGCGCACAATACGGCGGACGGCGGGCAAAAAGCCCATGTCGAGCATGCGGTCGGCCTCGTCCAGTACCAGGACCTTAACCTCGTCCAGGTGGCAGGCGCCCTGCTCAATCAGGTCGACCAGACGACCCGGCGTGGCGACCAGGATGTCGCAGCCGTACTTAAGAGCAGCGGTCTGCGGCTTGTAGCTCACGCCGCCCACGACGGTCACGGCGACGTGGCCGGTGACGTCGGCGATCTTGCTCGCGACCTCGTCGATCTGCTGGGCGAGCTCGCGCGTGGGGGTGATGACGAGCATCACGGGGCCGCGGCCGTTGCCCTCGGGCTTCTTGGCACCGCGACGGCGGTTGCGGCCGCCACGCTCGCGCACGGGCTTGGGCGGAGCAATGTGCTCCAGGTTGTTCATGGTCGGCAGCAAGAAGGCGGCCGTCTTGCCGGTGCCGGTCTGGGCGGCGGCAAGCAGGTCGCGGCCCTCGAGCACCACGGGGATGGAGCCAGCCTGGACAGGCGTCGGCGCCGTGTAGCCCAGGTTCTCGATGGCACGAAGCATCTCGTCCGAAAGTCCCAGCTCGTCAAAGGCGGGCAGATTCTCGGTCGCGGACTCGACGGTCTCGGCGGCGCTGGCCTCGTCGGCAGCATCGAAGGCAGCCTGGGTCATGGCCTCGCGGGCCTCGTCCAGAATCTCGGCGTCCGTGACGTCGGATACAGAATTACGCATATGTTGTTGTTCCTTATCTGCACGCGTTATGGGCACGGCATGCGGCCGCGCGGGCGTGCTTGGTAGTGCGCTAATACATACAAAACGGGTGCGCACAGAGAGGACGTTGCTCAGCACGCTGGCGATCGCTTTGGCAGCCCTATCACGCGCCGTCCAGACGCAGCAGCTCTAAGCGATGGAGCAGATTCGCCGCCGGTTAGTATACCCGCGCTTCGTATGCCCCCACGTAAACCACAGATGACGGGATATCGGAGCCGCGCAGGGCCCCCTGCCGGGTAATGTCTCAATCTGTAACAGCTACTGGGCAAAACCGGTCCCAGATGTTACAGATTTAGATAGAAGAATCCTCCGCCGGACAACATCTCAATCTGTAACAGTTACTCGGCCAAATGGTCTGCAGATGTTACAGATTGAGATAAACGGAATGAGTCAGACCAAATGTCTCGATCTGTAACATCTACTAAGCAAAACGGGTCCTTACTGTTACAGATTGAGATGTTTGATGTGTTGGGTGGAGAACAATCTTGATCTGTAACAGGTAGAGGTTGAAATCCCACCCAGGTGTTACAGATCGAGACGGAATCCGTACACATGAACACCACTATTGGCGTCGTCCGAAGGTTTTTCGCACTGTTGCGCAACAACTTTGCCCTATACCGCAGGTACCATAGATTCGAACCTAAGAAACACCTAAAAGAAGGGAGCTCACCTTATGTTTTGTACGCAATGCGGAACGAAGCTGCCTGACGACGCGCGCTTTTGCACCAATTGCGGAGCGTCCGTAGCGCCCAAGACAGCAACCCAGGCTCCGGCGCCCGCCGAGACACAGACCACTAAACCGGCACCCGCCGAGGCGCCCGCCGTTGATCCGGGTGAGACCGTCGTTACGCTCGATGCCGTTGAGCCGACGTCCGAGCCCGCACCTGCACCCGAGACCGTCACCGACCCCGGCGAGACGGTCGTCACGCTGGACGCTGTCGATGCAGATCCCGGCGAGACCGTGGTGACCCTCGACGCCGTCGAGCCCTCGGCCAATACCGAAGCCGAAGCATCTACCCCGGCGCCCGTCGACCCGGGCGAGACCGTCGTCACACTCGACGCCGCTGACCCGGAGTCGGACGCTCCGACAGACACCGCCGAGCCTCAAGCTGATCAGACCGACCCCGGTGAGACGGTCGTCACGCTCGATACCGTTGAGCCCGCGGCCGAGCAGACTGCCAATGCCGAGTCCGCAACCGACTCCGAGCCGGCCGCCGAGCCCGTCGTCATCGACGACGCCGCGCCCGTTGGCGCCGCCGAAGCCGAGGAAATCTTCGAGACCGACGACAACGCAGCCGTCGCCGTCGCCTTCCCCGGCGACGATACAGCCGAGCCTGCCGCCGTCGCCGACGACCCCACCACACTCGTCAACGTCAACGACGACCCCACCACCATCGCCGAGTTCGACGAAGACGCCCAGGCAACCGCCGAGGCCATGGAGTCGCTTGGCGTGGCTCACCCCACAGCCGGCGCCACCGTCGTCGACCTGCCCCAGCAGCAGGTGACCGACACCACCATGCAGGCAGCGCCCATCCCGCAGCCCCAGCCCCAACCGCAAATGCCCATGCCCCAGCAGCCGCAGCAAAAGAAGCGCCGTTGGCCGGTCTTCGCGGGCCTCGGCCTGGTCGCCGCCGGCGCCGCCGTGGCAGCCATCCTGCTGCTCACGCCCAACGCCAACGCCGTCGAGATCACCTCGGGCAGCCAGGACGCCGTCGTGTGCACGGTCGACACCAAGGTCCTGCCCAAAAAGAAGGACCGCGTGATCCACAGCTACACCGCGACCCTTACGCCTAAGAACGGCGGCAAGAGCTACAAGATCAAGGTCAAGGGCGATGACGGCTTTACCATCGGCGACTTTGGCAAGGTCAAGCCCGGCGACTACAGCTGCAAGATCGAGGACACCAAGGGCAACACGGTCCAAAACTTCAACACCACCGTGGTCAAGAAGGACGACGCCAGTGCCGAAAAGCCCGTCGAGAGCGTGACCGTCAACACCCCCAAGAAGGATGACGACGCGTCGAGCAGCACGGACAACAGCAACGATTCCTCGAGCACGACCTCCAAGGATGACGCCAGCGAAGACTCCACGAGCACGGACGACTCCACGTCCGAGGACGATTCGAGCACGTCGAGCGATAGCACGAGCAGCTCCAAGCCCAGCAAGTCCGACAAGAAGACGGACAAAAAGACCGACACGTCCAAGGACACCGTCGACACCTCCGCGCCCGCCACGATTGACGACGCGACGTACAAGGCGGCCTGCACGGCCTATAAGAGCAAGCTCAACAGCCTGATCAAGAAGTACGGTGAGCCCGAGCTCGTCTCGACTGGCTCGAGCGACTACCAGATCGGCGGCGTCCAGTTTGCCCAGCTCGTCGACTTTAACGGCGACGGACTCGAGGAGCTCGTGACCGTCCACTCCAAGACCAAGGCGAAGTCCTTCAACAAGAAGACGCGCCTTTCGAACGGCGATTACGTCTTGGACGTGTGGGGCTACAACGGCAAGAAGGTCGTCAACCTCTACAGCGGCTCGCCGGAGGCCTCCAACGGCGGCTACGTCTTTGTGACCTTTAAGACCATGATCGGCGACACAGGCAACCACGTCTATCTGCCTCAGCTCGTGGCAGACGACACCGCAGTCCTCGTTGGTGACGATGCCGAGCCTAAGTACTTCACGTACGACGGCACCGAATTTAAGGCTGCCGAGGGCGAGCTTCACGGCGACAACTTCGACGACCAGAGCGCCTTCCTCATCAAGGGCTACAGCGACAACCTGGAAGACCAGGACGCCACCGCTCCGGAGAACGCAATTGACACCTCCAAGCTCAACCTCAACAACACGGTCGATACCGTCGAGCAGACGCTCATGGTCCTCACTACCAAGATCAGCGGCACCGATTCCGACGCCAATCCGAGTGGCAGCAAGTCGAGTGACTCGTCCGACAGCAAGTCGAGCTCCAGCAAAAAGTCGAGCAAGTCCAGCAAGTCGAGCAGCTCCAGCAAGTCGTACAGCTACGACGACTCCGACGATTCGGACTACGACTCCGATGACTCCGACTACGACGACAGCTACGACGATTCCGACGACTACGGCGACTCCACGGACTCCGTCCCGCCCACCGAGTTCACCGACGTCGACGAGTAACGCCGAGCGACACAGCCTCATCGCAAGCAAAAGCGCCCGTTTCCACCAGAGAAACGGGCGCTTTTCTGTAAAGGGCACTCCCTCACAGCACGCATCGCCAGTACAAAAAACGGGCCGTGCGCAAACCCTACGCACAGCCCGCATCCAAGCCAAAAGACGTCGGCTACTTAATGTAGATCGAATCGATGATGTACTCCCAGTCGGAGTCGCCCGAAAGCGAGTCGTACGACCCGAGCCACAAGTTAGTCGATTTACCCACGTTGCCCGTCTTGCCAATCGTGTTGAATCCCGAGTTGTAGTGATTGGAGATCATGAGCGTTCCCACCGTATAGCCGTCGTGGACAATCTTGTAATCAACCCACAGGCCGTTCTTGACGCCGCTGTACGAGCCCTGCGAGGTCTTGACGTCCCAGTCGCTCCCCCAGTCCTCGGGGACCTCGAACGTAAACACATCGCCGTCGTAGGTGCGGCTCTTGCGGCTCGCCTCCGAGACGGCCGCGTTATAGCTCGCGACCGCGCCGTTGCGCGCCGAGGAGGCCAGACCGGCCAGGCGATCGGCCTCGTCCTTGTCGTCGCATCCGCCCTGACGCGCGTAATTCTGCGCCATGGTGATCTCGCCGGGCTCGACATCCACGGCGTTCACCGGATCGCCGAGCTCAAACTTGGCATTCTCGCGCAGGTCGAGCTTCTCGTCCTTTTTGAGCGCGTCGCCCAGCTTAATGCTCACCGAAACGTTGGGGATATCCCAAATCTCGCCGTCGGCGCCCAGGGGCGAAGCGGCAACCGTAAGGCTGTAGCTGCCCTGCATGAGCTTGATACCGTTGCCGTCGCTGTCGACGTAAAAGACCGTGTCGACGTCCTTGCCGTCAACGTCGGTTCCCGTCACGTGCACCGGCAGCTTGGTGGCGCCGGTATCGGTATCCCACTGCATGCCGGTCGCCGTGATGCGCACCGGGTGCCTGGAGTGCTTGACGGCCTCTTCTTCCTTCTTCTTTTCGATGCGCTCGAGCTCGGCCTGCTGCGGGCGATACACACCAAAGTAATAGCCGGCACCGCCGCCCGCAAGGATAGCCGCAAGCACGCCGACGGTGATCAGCGCAGCCTTCTTACCGTTCTTTTTAGGGCGCTGCAGACCAGGCGCGTTCGCACCCATGTCATAGGCACCCGGTACGTCGACCGGCGGCATATAGGGCGGCAAGTCGCTGGCGCCCGTTACAGAAGCAGGCTGTCCATAGCCCTGCTGCGTCTGACCAGGCTGCTGGTACGTCGGCTGCGCCGGAGCGGCATCAACGGGCCCAAACTCCTCCATAGGGGCGCCGCAGCTGGTGCAGAAGTGCTGGCCGTCGGGCACGTACGAACCGCATTTAGTGCAAAACATAAGGTTCTCCCTTACAACAATTCCGTTACTCAGAGTGTAACCCGCGCCCCGCCAACAACGTTGCGCAACAATTGTCACCTCATAGCAAAAGGCCCCGCGGAAGATCCGCAGGGCCTACGATAGTCTCCTGTAAGCGGGGCCGAGTCTTGCCCGCCGGCAGGCGTATCGACGAAATTAGTCCTCCTTGAGGACGAAGGCGCTCACCAAGCCGGCGATCGAGAAGACCAGCGTAAGGACGGCACCATATGCCGGGGCCAGGAACGGCTTGATGGTCGTAATGACGGCAAAAGCGCTCGAACCGCCGCTCGACGCGAGCATCTGGGTCAGCGCACCGTCAATCTGGCCGTTTGCCACCAGCGCGCCGATGATGCATACAAGCGAAAGAACTGCAGAGGCGCCGAGGCTGGCAAACAGGACAACATCCTGCTTCTTGAGGAACTTAATCACAACGCCGGCGATCATAGCCACCACACAGGCAACCCACAGCACAAAGAGAATGGTGAGGACATTGGCGACCAGACCGAGAGAGCTGGCGGCCTGTTGAGCCTGAGCGGCCGCCGAGGTGTCATACGAGGTAATCTGCATCGCCAGATTGTTAACACCCGTAGAAAGGCCGCGCAGCGCACCGGAGAGGCTAAACACATGCGGCATGTCGAACGCGCTGTTAACAAGCGCCTTGGCCGAGGTGATCGCCGTCTGGTTGAGTCCGTAGTTATCGGAGCCAGCCTGGTTAGCGGCATAGCCGAGCGCCTTGTCGATCCAAGGCATAGCGATCCACGGCTGGAACATGCACACGAAGGAGGCCACGGCGCCGCCCAGCATGGCGAGGGAGCGCTTGCCAAAGCCCGTAGCCGCCGTCAGCGTGCTCTGAAAGCTGGAGCCGGCGTCGCCAAAGCCGTGATGTGCGGCAGGCGCGGGCTGAGCGAACGGCTGCTGCGCCGGCGCGGGCTGCGGAGCAAACTGCTGCGGAGCCGGGGCCTGGCGGACGGGAGCCGCTTGAGGCGCGGAAGGAGCGCCGACCATAGACTGGCCGCAGTTGCCGCAAAAGACGGCGCCATCGGGCTGCTGGGAACCACAGTGAGGACAGAACATATCATTCCCCTTTCTTAAGGGAGCGGCTGGGCTCGATCCCGCGTCCGCTCGAACACCATTGACGATTAGAATCATCCACCCAAAAATTCAAAAGTTGTTGCGCAACAATAAAAGCGGCGGCAAGTTTTTTACCCGCCGCCGCTTTTGCGCAATGTTTTGCCTTGTAAAGACCGGTATTCGTTAACGAATCTCGACCGTAAAGACCTCGTTGCCCATCTTGACCTTGTCGCCGTTCTTGAGTTTAACGAGCTCGCCGGGCTCAAGTCGGTTGCCGTTGATGCACGTACCGTTGGTGGAATTCTTGTCCTCGACGGCAAAGCACTGGCCCGTGTAGCGCACCAGCAGATGCACGCGCGAGATGGCGGTGTTGCCCTCGATACGGACGTTTGCCGCCGAGCCCTTGCCCACCGTGGCGGGGAATTCGGTGATCTCGTAGCGGGTACCGCGCTCGCGGACAAGCGTCATGCGCGGGCCATAGGCAGAACGGGGCACATCGGAGGCGATGCGCGGCAGCTCAGAGGACGACGGGTGATCCGAGGACGCCATAAGCTCGTCGAGCACCGTCACGCCCGTGCTGGGGCGGTTGTAGACCGCGTTGGGCTGGTTGTAGGCGCCAGCCGGCTGGTTAGCGCCAGCCACGGGGCCGCGGGGAATCACCACGTTGCCGTTGGCGCCGGCAGGAGCGGCAGAGGGAGCCGCGGCTGGGTGCGTACCGGGACGCACGGCGGGTCCGGCATCGGGGATGTTTGACGGACGGTTGTGCGACGTACGCGCAGGACGCTGCGCCGGCTGCTGAGGATAGGCGCCGGCAGCGGGGCGGCCAGCCTGGGGCATCTGGGGCTGCGGCATAGGCGCCATGCCGGGACGGCCCGTCTGCGGCATCGGAGCCGCACCGGGACGCTGGGCACCCATTCCGGGCTGTGCAACCGGAGCCGCAGGCGCACCCGCAGCCTGCACGGGACGCTGCTGCTGGGCAGGCGTGCGAAGCGTCGCCGCCGCGGCGGCAGAAGCGCCACCGGGCATGTACTTAGCAAGCTCCGCGCCGCACTTTAGGCAAAACTTGCTGGTAGTGGGATTGTTGTATCCGCAGTTACCACAAAACATGATGGGTCCTTTCCGGCGCTGGGCGCCTTAACGTGCGATCTTAACGAGCTTGGGGGCATCGGCCGCGGTGTCGAGCGCCCAAAGCGTAGAGGACTTGCCACTATTATCCGCCACAAACAGCGTCGTGCCGTTGAGCCATAGCGCCGAAGTCGAGGGATTAAGATCGAGACCGGCCTTATCGGCAACCTTATCGTAATCGCTCGAAAGGCCCGAGCTCGCGTCAATCCAGCCGAGCTCGCCGTCCGACAGTACCAGCGCGCAACCGTGGCTATTGGCCCATAGGCGACCGGCGTTGGCATAGGAATCGAACGAGCTAAACGTACCGCCCTGCGTGCAGCGCGACAGCGTGGTGTGTCCGTCGCTGCCCGTCAGCACGGCATAGAGCGTTCCCTCGCTAAAGAAAGCGCATTTGAGCTGCTCGGAGCCGGCAACATACGAGCCAAAGGGCCCATGCGTCTCCTGCGGATGCTCGGCCTCTGCCTCGGCATCCTCCTGCTCAAGCACAATCTCGCCGGCAGAGGAAACATCGGCAAGCGTCGCCTCGCACACGGTCCAACCCGTATCGGTGGCAACGACCAAATCACAGTGCGAGCTGTCGCCAAACAGCCAGGCGCTCGAAGCCGGCTGGGCCGCCACCAGGTGCGCCGCATCCTTATCGAGTCGCCACACGCAGGCCTTACCGTCCTTGAGCGTCATAGCGACAGCAGTGCCATCGCGCACGACAAGTCCCTTCACGTCGCCCTCGAGCGTCGCCACCGTCTTTACCTTGACCTTGGACTTGCCCTTGCCGCCCGCCTGTTTGGCGCACGCGGCAATGTCCTCGATCTTCATTACGTTTGCGCCGTCTGCATAGTACAGGTCGCCACCGCAAACATTCAGGTACTTTGCGCTGGCCTTGGTAAGCACCGTCGCATCCACGGCCTTGGCGCCCGAAGCCTTGCGCGCCAGGATATGAGAGGCATCCGCCCAATACAGATACGATCCGTCGCAGACCATCGCGTCCCCGCCCAGACCAGCCTTGGCCTCGGTCTTGATCTTGCGATCGCCGCCCATCAGGTCGAGCTTGCTTTCGGATTTTTTCTTTTGGGCCGAGACCTGCTGGGCCTCGCGCTTAAGGTCCTGGTCGCTCTTCCAGGCCAAGCCAACGCCCACGACCACCGCAATAACCAGCACGGCGGCCACGGCAATCGCGATCTTTTTTGCCAGCGGCTTGCGCACCGCGGCACGCGCGTTATCCAGATGAGGCGTCATACGCGAAGCTGCGGCACCCTTGCCGGCAGAAGCGTTGGGGTTCACACCCGTATCACCATCCAGGTTATCAAGCGAGAACAGAGCGTCCTCCCCCGCCGGAGCCTGCGCGGCAGGCTCAGCAGCCGGCGCAGAGGCCTTCGCAAACCGATGCCCGGGCTTTTTCGGGGCAGGCGCGGCAGCAGCATCAGCAACAGGAGCCGTCCCAGCAGCAGCCGCATGATCCGCGCCAGCAGCGTGAGCGCCGGCAGCATGCGACCCCATGGGAGCAGCATGGCTCGGTGCCGGCGCGTCGTCGCCCACGCTCAGCGGCGCCCCGCAAAACGGACAGGCGCGCGTCCCCTCATCGACCGTCTGGCCGCAAAACGGGCAATATGCCTGTTTGGAACCCATCGATCATTCCTTTCCTATAAAAACGGCGCCCCGCCCAGCAGTGGGGCAAGGCGCCGTAAAGCTCACAGATGCACAAGCGTCTTGCGCAGAGCTTAGTTCTCCTCGTTCTCCTTGCGCTTCTTAGCGACAACCAGGTAGATACCGCCGGCGACAACGACGATCGCGACGATGGTGCCGATCATGAGCGGCAGGTTGTTCATCCACAGAACGAAGGAGTCGTTGGTGACGAGCACGCCCGTAGCCTTGAGCTCCTTGGACTTGTTGCCCGCGGCGTCCCAAGCGACAACGGTGACGTCCTGCTTGGAGGAGCTGCCGTCGAGGGTGAACTCGCGAATCGGGTTCTTCTCGAGCTGGTCGGCCGTGAAGGTGGCGACAGTCTTGCCGTTCACCTTGATCTGAGCCTTCGAAAGCTTGAGGTTGTCCTCGAAGCTCACCTTGGCCTTGTGCGAGGACTCCTCGTACTTACCGTTCGAAGCAAGGTCGACGAAGGAAGCGATGGGCGCGGTGTCGTCAACGGCAAAGTTAATCTCGGCAGCGGCGCCGGTCTTCTTGGCGTTCTTGCCCTCCATGGTGTTCTCGGAGGAGTTGCCAGCGGCGTCCTCGCTGTGGAACAGCACGCGGTACGCGCCGTCCTTGTCGTAGTTGGACTTGCTGACGGTGTAGTTGTACTCGCTCCAGCCGCTCGACGTGTCGGAGTCGGTGGTGTAGTTGTCACCGCTCTTGAGCGTCGTGTTCTTGGTGTCGCGGGTCAGCTCGACGGAGGTCTTGTTGTCATCAAGGCCGGACGGGTTGATCTCGGTCACCTTAACATCGGTGGTCTTGGAGCTCTTGAGGTACTGGTCGAGCATCTTGCCGGTGTTGTCGGAGATGACGTAGGTCGAACCAAAGCGGTTGACCGACCAGGTGACAGCCTCGGACTCGGTGTTACCAGCAAGGTCGATAGCCTGAACGGTCAGCGTGTAGACGCCGTCGTTGCCCTTGGTCTTGGCCGGGTTGAGGTAGCTCACGGACTTGTCGGTAGCCGAGGTGTTGATCGCGGCGCCCGCATAGGGGTTCGGATCGTCCTTGGACAGCGGGTAGCTGATCTTGGAGACCTCGATGGTGGTGCCATCGGCAAGGTTGGTGTCGTGGACAGTGGCGCTCGGGGCGACCTCGCCAGCATAAGCCGTGCGGTTGACGACATTCTGGATGTCGATCTTGGGCTTGATGGTGTCGATCACAAACTCAGGCGAGGTGTAGGACTCGGACTTGTTGGAAGCCAGGTCCTCACCGGAGACGGAAAGCGTGTAGACGCCCTGACCCGGGAAGGTCACCGTAGCGGTATGGGTATCGCCGTTGCTGGTCCAGCCGCCGATCTGAGCGGGAGTAGCCTCGTCGCCGTTACCGGCAGAGACGGGAGCCTCGATCTTGAACAGGTTCGGATCGAAGTTGTGCTCCTCAACCGTGATGGTAGCCGTACGAGCAGCGTTGTAATACTTACCGTTCTGAGCAGCCTCAGTGTTCCAAGAAACATTCAGCTTAGGAGCGGTCTTATCGATGGTAAAGGACTCACCATCGAGTTTGGCACCACGATCGAGGAGATCCTTAACGTTAATACCGGAAACCTCGTAGTCACCATCCTCTGTAAAGGAAACAGTTGCGACCCACTTGTCAGTACCATCAATTCGAGTAAAGTTGCCAGGCTTTACGGCCTTCCACGCGGAGCCGTTCTTCGTAATCGTTGCCATAACATGCTCAGGCATATACTCCTGAACATAGTCAAAGAATGGAGCATTGACCGTCAAGGTAAGCGTGCGATTCGTGTTGTAGTACTTACCGTGAGAGGCGGCGGAAGTATCCCATGTAGCAGAAATCGTGGGTTCCGTCGTTTCCGCCATCAGTTCTGCCACGTCAATAGGCGTATCGCCGCTATTGTACTTCTGGTTCGGATTAGAGTTACCGGCATTGTCCATAAGGTCAATGTTGAAAGATTCCACTGAGACCTTGGAATCGGCACTAATATCAAAACTGTAAGTACGTCCGCCGTTCTTGCGCTCAAAATCGCCCGGAGTCTCAGCTGTTTTGCTTCCCTGCTCCTTGTAGGTAACGTGGACGTCGTTCATACCAGACGACAGCGCCGTCTCTTCCCCTTCAGAGGTTACAAACGTAACTCCCATGTTCTTAGCAACAAGAACAGACAGATCTTTGGTTTTGCCCTTCTGTTTAATCCTTTTTGCATCCTTGGGAGTTGCTTCGAAAGAGACCAACTTCGGGGCCACATGATCGAGCTTATAGGTTGTGCCCGTAATTTTACGAACAACGCCCTTGGTGTCCTTAACGTAGAAGCTAGCATCCTGGACGCCGTCGATCACCTCATTGATGTCGGTGGAGTCCTGATAGCTGGCAGCAAACTTAGTGTCGTTGGAAAGAGCCTCCTGCGAAGCGAGAGCAATGGTGCCACCCTCCCACGCATACGTTCCCTTCTCGTGAATCCAAGTTTCACTCGGCTTGTTGAAGGTCTCGTCATTCAGTCCCTTACCGGAAATCGAAAGCTTCCTTACCAAAGATTCCGCATTCGCGTCTCGCGGCTTGGTCCAGTCGCCGCTCTCCATTGCTTTTACCATAATGGAAATGCCCGACTCGCCAACAAACTCGTAGTTGCTCAGTATCGGAAGCTCATTCTCATCGGCAGGATCCAGAACCAAATTGCTGCCCGTAAGCCTTGTCATTTGGCCAGCCTCGGCATTGCTGTAATACATGCTGAGCGTGGAATCGTCCTTTGCGATTTTTGCACTATCGAAGTAATTCTTAATCTCGTCAGCTTCGAACTCGTCGCTCGTCGTGGCCTTCTTAACAAGTTCGGCGACAGCCTCATTCAGATTGTCCTTGAGGGCTTTGTCCTGAAGCTTGTCGTTTGCCTGACGGAAATCAAGGTACTCCGCGCTAACCTCAGAGTTAAGCGCGGTTCCAATTTGAAATAGATTGATTGTCTTTTTCGCAATCTTCACATGTACAGTCGTCGTTGCGCCATCAACGATATCGCCGTTCGGGTAATACCAGTTAATCTTGATATCCGTGCCGTCAAAGTGCTTCTTCGGCTTAATCTTGACTAGCTGAGTCTCCTCGCCAGAAACAGTGGTCAGCTCAGCATCGAACTCGTCACAGCTATAAGTGCTCTTGCCGTTTTCAAATTCTCCAGTAAAGCCTTGCTTGCCAAGAGAAAGCGAATAGGCTGGCTGCGGAGTCTTATAAACCAAGTTCGTCGCGTCGACCTCAGCGAAAGTTGAGGGATCAAGATTCGCATAGTACTCGCTGAACTTCAGCTTGCCCGGCGTTTGGAATACGACCTTTGAATAGTCGGGGGCAAACTGGGTCTTGCAGTTCACCGGCTTCTCAACATCCACGTGGTCATAGGACTGCTCGGGGGTAGCAGGAATGGCGGGAGTAGCGGGGGTAGTGGTCTCTTCCCCAGAAGCACCCTTTGCACCGTTAGAAGTATCAGCGTTCTCGTCTTTTTTGCTGGTATCGTCCTTACCAGGCTCGGGATCCTTCTTCTCCTGAGGCTTTTCGTAGCCGTAGCTAAAGCTCACATTGTAGTTGAGCTTCGTCACGGTAAAGGTAAGCTGGACTTCTCCGTCTGCATTGCCGACAACAGTCACAGAGTTGTCCTTGTTCTGAGTCACGCCGGCAGCGGGCGATACAGTATATGCAAGGCTCTTCGTATCAAGGGAAGTCGTTACGAGATACTCACCGTTCTTGTCTTTCGAGACAGCCTTATCCTTGCAGCCGTCCGGCAGCGTAATGCCAGCAAGCTCATCGTTAACAACCTTGGAGACACCCGTCTGCGCATTCGGATCATACTTAAACTGGTCACCAGCCTGAGCCCTAACCTGCTCGTCAATCAGCTTGGCAATCGTATCGGCCTTGATGGTTACATTCGGGGTGCCCTTGTCAATATGCACGGAATACGTGACATCCAGGTTGCCACCATTCCAGTTATCGACATCGTTAATTCCAAGATCAGCCGGCGTAACGCTTTTCGCCTTAGTGCTCTCGCCGCTGGTCGTCTTGGCAGGCGTCGTGCTCTCCGCATACGCGGCGGTCACGGCCTGGGCGATCGGGGTGGTGGGGATGGTCGAGGTGGCCATCACGGTGGCGAGGATCACGGCAGCAGGCTTGCGTGAATACGCCTTAAGCTTATCGAACACAGACATCGTTCGTCTTTCCTTCCCTAGTCGTAGAGCCTATCGATAGATTGATCGGTATGGACTACTATCACATTCTGTTTGAGTATGAAGCGGAATCCGTCATCCTCGTGTTGAACAACACCTTGTGAACCGATGTTTTCATAAACATCGCCCTCACCAAGTACGTCGGTCTCGGATTCGGACGCCTCGGTGCCCTCGTCGAGCAGACCGGTCTCCTGCTCGGAGTCCTCGTCGGCCTCGTCGAGCAGACCCGTCTCGCGCTCGGACTCCTCGTCCTCCTCGGTGAGCAGGCCGGTGGATCGCTCGGACTCTTCGTCGTCTTCCACCAGCACGCCGGTCGGACGCTCGGACTCCTCATCCTCGTCCTCGGTAAGCACGCCGGTCGGGCGCTCGGAATCCTCTTCGTCCTCAACCAGAACACCGGTCGGGCGCTCGGAATCCTCTTCGTCCTCCACCAGAACACCGGTCGGGCGCTCGGTCTCCATGTCGTCCTCGGTCAGAACCTCGGTCGGAGTCTCGCTGCCGGCAAAGCCCTCGTCGTCGTTCTCGTCGCGGACGTCCGTCTCCGCCTTGGCGGCATGGGCCTTGGCGTGACGGGCAGACGCGGGCTCGTCGCTGATGGGCGCGACCACCGTGGTCATGTTGTCGTCGCCCTCGGGACCCTCGTGCGCAATGTCGGTCACGCGGTCGTCGCCCGCGGAGTCAGACAGCACAGAGCGGGCGGGGTTGGACTTCTTAGCACCGGCACCACGCGAGCCGCGCGTCGTATGGCGGCGCGAACCCTCACCAGAGGTGGGCACGCGCTTGCCCTGAAGGAAGCGGATGGCGTTGATGACATCCATCTTCACAAACACGACCACCGCGGCGACGGCGAGCACGGCCGCGAGAACAAACGCGGCGATCGCTACGTAAAAGTAAACGTTTTCCATGTTCGCCCCTCCTTAATCCTCGGCGACGACGGCGTTGGAATACACCGTGGTGATCTTGCGCTGGACCTCGTTCTCCAGGCGCTGGATGGTCTCGTCGCGACGCTGCTCGGCGGCATCGTCCTTGGGCGAGACGGCCTTAAGACCCGCATCGACCTTCTTGTACAGCTTCTCGGCCTGCGACTTCTTAATGCCGGCGGCCTTGAACTTATCCATGTAGGTCTCCATGGCGTTGGAGATCAGCGCGTAGCTGTCCAGGCGCACCGTCTCGTTGGACTCGCTGGCGATCTCGTCGGCCAGGTCCTCCAGGTTGCCCCAGTACTCCTTGTACATGGAGTCGGAATCGTCGTCGGTCTTGACCGCGATGGCGATCTTGGTCGTGAACTGGGCAATGCCGTTGTAGATCTTGGCCTTGTCGTGGTTCTCGAACGACGGATCCTCCGCGGCGTTCTTAAAGTACTCGGCAGACGCCTTGATACGCGTGGTGCGGTTGGCGTCCTCGTCGTCCTTGCTGCCGCCATAGGAGTAGAAGTACCAGTACAGACGGCCCATCTCGTAGGACAGCTCCGAGAACCTGCTCGACTTCTCGAGCTCGGTCAGGTTCTGCTGGTACACGTCGTCGAGCTGCGCCTTCTCCTTGGTGGTGAAGGTGCCGTCGGCCTTGTAGGCATCGATGAGGCCCTCGTAGCCCTCGACGTCGCCCGGACGGTAGCCAATGGCGGCGAGGTAGGCCTCCTCGGCCTTCTCGGGAGCCGACTGGGTCTGGTCGCGGCCGAGCTTCATCTGGTAGTCGAACTTCTCGGTGATCGTGGACTCGCGCAGCGCCATGCTGCCAATGCCCACGGCAAGGCACACCACGCACGCGATAATGCAGCCAAAGAAGGTCTTGACCTTGCGGGCCTGCTTATCGCGGAACTCGCGGGTGAGTTCCTTGTAGATCTCCAGATCGGCGGCCAGCTCGTCGCAATCCTGATAGCGGCGGGCGCGCTCGAGCTCGCAGCACTTGGGGATGATGACGTCGGCAAAGCCCTCGCCCACGCTCTCGTTTTTGGTGTGGACGTTGGGCAGCGGGAACTCGACCGGGGGCGCCTCTCCCACCAGCAGGTGCCACATGGTGGCGCCGATGCCGTAGATATCGGTACGGGCGTCGGTCTGGGCCTTGCCATACTGCTCGGGTGCGGCGTAACCCGTGGTACCAAAGGCGATGGTGTCCTTGCGGGCCTCGTCCTTGTACTCGCGCGCAACGCCCAGGTCGATCAGCTTAATGTAGCCATCGGGGTGCAACATGATGTTGGAGGGCTTCATGTCGCGGTAGACGATGGGCGGGTCCTGACGGTGCAGGTAGCCCAGGGCGTCGCACACCTGCAGCATCCACTTTTGCACGTCCTCCTCGGACTGCGGGCCCTCGCGGCGCACCACGTCGGCCAGGGACGTACCCTCGACGTGGTCCATGATGACGTAGATGAAGTCCTCGGTCTTCTCGATATCGACGATGTCGACGATATTGGGGTGATCGAGCTTGGAGAGCAGCTCGGCCTCGCTTGCCAGCGACTGCTCGATGGGGCGGCCGGTGGGGTCGGTCGCGTTGCGGTCGACCTCTTTGACGGCCCATTGCTTGTTGGTGAGCTGCAGGTCGGCGGCCAGGTAGACACGGCTCATGCCGCCCTTGCCGATCACCGACAGAATCTTGTAACGACCCTTAATGACGTCGCCCACGCGCTTACGGCGCGCGTCGACCTCTCGCCTGCTTCTGGTAGACGGCATGGGCTATCGACCTCCCTGAGGCTGGACGCGCAACACCAGCGCGGTAACGTTATCGGCCTCTTTGCGATCCATGACGAGCTTGGCGGTATCGGCGATGCGCTGGGTGACGCACCCGGGCTCAAAGCCCTCCTGCTCCTCGCGGTCCAGGTCGGCGGCGGTACAGACGGCATAGGCGCCGCGGCGATGCTCGGCATCCCAGGCGTTGGCGTCCAGAGCGTCGGGCCCTAGGCGACGACGAAGCTCGGTGTCGGTGAGCACGTGGCGGAAGCCATCGGAGCACAGCAGGTAGATGGCATCGCGATCGAGGTTGCCGTGAATCAGGTCGGGCACGACCTCCTTGGTGGAGCCCAGGCACTGCAGCAGCACGTTGCGGCGCGGATGCGTCAGGGCCTCCTCGGGCGTGATGCGACCGGCCTCGACCTCGCGGCGCACAAAGGTCTGGTCGACGGTGAGCTGATTGGTCGCCGACTCGGTGAGCTCGTAGGCGCGCGTATCGCCCACGTGCACGATGGAATAGCGGCCGCCGATGGCGAGCATGGCGGTGAGCGTGGTGCCCAGGTTCATGTGCTCGGCCATGCCGTAGCGGATCAGCGCCATGTTCATGTCCTGGATCAGGCCACCCCACTGGCCGTCGACGAAGCTCTCAAAGCCGCCGACGGAGCTTTCCATGGCCTCCAGGGCCACGGGCAGCTTGTTGTCGAACCAGTCCGAGAGCATGCTGATCACGGCAGCCGAGGCAAGCTCGCCGCACTCAAGACCGCCCATGCCGTCGGCGACGGCGACCAGCGCCACATCGCCCACGGGGGTGGAGGCGACCTTGATCAGGTAGCTGTCCTGGTTGGATTCGCGCGTACGGCCGACGTTGGAATAACCGGCCCCTTCAAATAGCATCTGCGCTCCTTTCTCGTATATCTAGACGTGGGTCGCATGCCCTTAGGCGGGCTGGACCTCGAATGCAAAGTTCTCATCGCTCATGCGCACGGTGTCGCCGTCGACGAGTTCGACCGGGAAACCCGGGTCGATGCGCTCGTTGTTGACGAAGGTACCGTTGCGCGAGTTGTCGTCCTCGATCGTGCAGGTGTCGGGACCGGTGACAAAGATCGCGTGGCTACGCGAAACCGTCGTGGAGCCCTTGACCATAAACGAGCTGTGCTTGGACTTGCCCACCACAAAGCGACGGCCGCGGACCTCGAAGCGCTCGCCAGTAGCGATGCGCGTGAGGAAAAAGCGCAGATGGCGAACGGGGGCTGCGGGCGCAGGAGCCGGCTCGGGCTTGGGAGCGGGCTTAGGCGCCGGTTCGGACTTGGGGGCGGGCTTAGGTGCCGGCTCGGGCTTGGGCTCGGGCTTGGGCTCGGGCTTGGCAGCGTGCGCATGAGCGCCATGGCGCTCGACCGTGTCCTTGGAGAACAGCGACTCGTAGCCCTCGGCGACCTTAAAGTCGATGGGGTTGAGCACGCCGGTACGGTCCTGGCGGGATTGGATGATGGGGGCGTCGGCCAGATCGTCCTCGTCCCTGGGCGCGGGCTCGGGCTGGGGCTCCGGCTCGGGTTCGGGCGCGGGCTCCGGTTCCGGCTCAGGCTCCGGTTCCGGCTCGGGCTCGGGTGCGGGAGCCGGCTGCGGCTCGGGCTGCGGCGCAGGCGCGGGTGCCGGCTGAGGCGCGGGCGCGGGCTCGGTAGAAGAGATCGGCTCGTCCTCCAGATCGGAAAGGACCACCGTTCCCAGAATGGGGCCGGGTGCGACGCCGCCCAGGTTCTCGCCGTCATCGAGCACCGTGGTGCCGTGGTCGTCGCCGCCGTCGAGCACCGTCGTGCCGGCGTCCATGAGCATGGCACTCGCGCTCACCTGCTTAAGGTGACGGGAGAAGCCCAGGATATCGAAGGGGCCGGACTTCTTAAAGAATGCGGTAAACGACGACATGGCGTTCTCGGCGATATCGTCGGAAGGCTTCACCGATGCGGCGACCTGCTCAAAGAACACGCGAACGGCATCCAGGTTGGGCGTGAGGCCCACCATCGGCAAAAACACAAAGCGGCAACCCGTGCCCGAGGCGTCCATAAACACCTCGTCGACCGCAAAGCGCAGGTTCATGAGCGGCAGCTGCGAGGCGACCAGGGTATCGAACGTGTTGGAAATGCTCTCGAGCAGTTCACAGGTCTCGGCGCCGTCGAAGGGACGCGTCAGGCGCTGCTCCAACGTCTCGCCGGCAATGCGATAGCGCATCTCGAGCACGCCGTCGGGATAGCGCATAAGTGCGCCGGGCAGCAGGCAGCCCACGCTGCCGGAAGTCACGGCCTCGTAGAGGCGCTTGTCGAGCTGACGCTGATCGGCAACGACATAACCGAGCGCCATAGAACCGTCACGCTGTTGAATAACTCGTTTTTCCATTTCGCTAACCAATCGTCAGAACATGCGCGTCGCGCGCGCAAAACCAATAGGTACTCCGGCCGGCGAGCACAATGCGGTCGCCAAACTCCAGCGGGAACGTCCGCGGCCCGTCGCCCTCCCCGCTATCGAAGACGCAGGCGGGGCCTCCGCCCGTATCGCGCAGGACGCGTGTGCCGTGGGTGCTTCCGCCATCCTCTAAAAACCAGGTGCCGTCGAGCATGAACACACGACAGTGCAGACGCGAGACCACCGGGTCGGCCTCGATCGCATCGCAGCTGCTAAACCGACCGATCGAGAAGGGCCGATCCGCGTCCACGCACCACACGCCCAAGACGCAAGGGCCGTCACCGTCGGCCACGCGAACCAGGCAGGCGCCGTCCTGCGCCCGCCCGTCGCCCGTATCGGGCGGCTCCTGGAGTTCCTGGGGCGTACGGGAGCACAGCGTGCGGGCAAAGCGGTCGTCCAGGCAGCCAAAAGCCATGGTGCGAAAGCACGCCGCCAAGAGCTCGGCGAGCGGGGCACGCCCGCAAGCGGCCTGCTGCTCGCCCCAGCGCACGACCTCGCGCGATTCGCACGCCATACGCAGCGGATCGATCTCGCGACCGGCGCGACGCTCGCTCTCCAGGCCGCGCAGCAGCTCGGGCCACGACGTGTGGAGCACAAAATCGAACAGCCCCGCATCGTCCAGGTCGGTCGCATTGCGCAGCATCTCGATAAGCGAAGCCGCCGCCTGCGAGAACACCGAGCTGTCGTCGGCATAGCCCTTGCGCATGTCGGCAGCATAGCGGCTCGAGTGCATAAGGCGCGAAAGAGCCGCCGCGGTGCGCTTGCGCACAATGGGGTTGGTGTGGTTGATGTACCTGCCGCGGGTGCCCACGAGCGCGTAGATGTGCTTGTGGTTGCAGCCGCCGCACGTCAGGTCCCTGATGGTCTCGGCAAAGCGATAGAACGCACTGTCCCAGCCGTGCTCGTGAACACAATCGCAAACCTGAGAGGAACTCGCCATGAGGCCCCTTCCCTAACTCCCCCGGTGACCTCAACTCTAGAGGTCACCGTGTTCCCATACTGTTGCACAACACCTTGGGAACAGTCCAGTAACTCAACGTTGCCGCCGGTCGGCGGCCCCTACAGCAGCGTGACCGGTGTCACCACATCCATCACGTGCCGATCCCCGACAAAATCGCCCTTGAGCCGCACATGGCGACGGGCAAGATCGTCAAACGCGACGGCCGCCTGCGATGCCAAAGGCCGGACAGCCGGGTCTTCCGCCAGGCAGGCCAGGATGGCGCTGCGGACGTCGTCGGGAAGCTCCTCGTCCACCGCGATGGCGCTCGCCCCCGTGCTCCGGCAGGCCTCGAAAAAGTCCTTCCAGGCGTTGCCGCACGCACCGGCCTCGGGAGCGCCCGCCAAATATGGCAGGCTGCCGCAGAGCGCCTCGTGGGCAAGGACGCCGAGCGAGAACACGTCGGAGGCGGGCTGGGCGCGACGGGCCTCGCCCTCGCCCATCAGCAACTCGGGCGCAAGGTACCCCGGCGTCCCGTGCGGGCTGGCCCAGTAGGCGCCCTCCTCGTCCAAAAACGAGTAGTCCAGGTCGATAAGGGCCGCTTGGGGAATCTCGCCCAAAAGGTCAGCCGCCAGATCGAACGGGTCGCTCTCGAACACGATATTGGAGGGCTTAAGGTCCTGGTGGACAAACGCTCCGTCAAACGCCTCCTGGGCCCGCGCCAGTGCGCCAAAGCACGAGGACACCAGCAGCAGCGTCTGGGCAAACGAGAGGCTGCGAACGCCCGTGGCGCAGGTGCGCACCACGTCGGCAAACGACACACCCGGAACCATGACGGTCACCACGGCAAGCACGGTATCGTCGCCGGGAAGGGCGACGAGCTCGTGAAAGAGCACGCGAGCCAGACCGTGCGAGGACGGCGTAAGAGTGCCGCCGGCATCGGCCTGCACGTCCAAAACGCGGCGGAAGAAATCCTCCTGGCGACGCAGGTGGGCGATATCGCCACGGATGAGCTTGAACGAACACGAGGTGCCGCGCAGGCCGTCTGCCGTGCAGGAACCGACAAAGACCTGCGAGCCGCCCGGCGCGCTCGTAACGAGCTTGAGGCCGTCGACGCCGGCCAGCCTGGCGATCATCCGAACCTTCGCGTCGACCGGGGCCGTCGCGATGTTCTTGTTCTCGGTCGTCTGATCCATCTTGTTAAGCACCTACCTTTCTTTGCTACCACTACCATGAAGGCAAAAACTCAAATGTTGTTGCGCAACATTGCCAAAAGGCGAAACTTTTTTTGTTTTGCCTGCTTGACGCGGGCAACCGTCGATAAAAAAGCGGCCGGGGACGATGTCCACGGCCGCGCCGGGTTGCGGTATCGAGCTGCCTTGCACACCGAACCCTTTTGCCGATCCCCTAGCGGGCCACCGGGGCAGCCTGCTCGCGCAGCACAAAGGTAAGCACGGCGCCGGCGATGGCGAACAGCGCCATAAAGATGGGAGTGCCGGTCGCAGAGCCGATCGCACTCATGGAGCTGGCGTACAGCAGCTCAAAGGCCAAAACAGAAAGCGTCATAAGGCCACAGCCGGCGGGCAGCACGACCTTGAGGCCCTGGGTGAGGTAGAGCACGATGCCGGCAATCGAGGCGAGCATGCCGAGGGCCCAAAAGGCGGTGACGACCATCGAGATAAAGGCGATGCCGCCGGAGGAAACCTCGCCGTAGTTGGGGTTGGTGATGCCCACGACATGACCATGGCCCGAATCGGAGTAATCGTCGCCGTAGTAGGAGCTGCTCAGCGAGCTGGCAAGATCGGAAGCCGAGTCGTACATGCTCTGGTAGGTGACGGCGACCTCGCCGGCCTTGCCCAGGCTCCAGACGTTGTAGCTCTCGTCAAAGCCCAGGCTCGACGAATAGTCGGTGTCCTGGCCGGCAAGTTGGCTTAGGAAATTGGCGCCCTGACTCGCGTAGCTCGAGGCCTGCATCACCCAGGGCGAGGTGTTAAACCACGGCATAAAAGAAAAGACAATGGCGATGACTGCGAGCGCGCAGGGAATGATGCGGGTAACGGACAGGGCCGGATGCACGGCAGAGGCGGGGGCAGCCGCATGCATGGCGGGCGCCGTAGCAAAGGCGGAGCCGGGCTGGGGCTGAGCGGCAGGCGCGGGCTGAGCCGTGGGGGCGGGCTGAGACGCATGCTGAGGCTGAGCCGGAGCGGCCGCGTGCGCAGGGGCAGCGGTCGCCGCCTGGATCTGTTGGCCGCAAACAGGGCAGAAACGAGCGCCGTCGTCGATCTTGGCGCCACAACCGGGACAGAACATATCGGGTACCTCCTTGGGGTTAAACAACAGGTCGTGCAGACCTTTGAGGTCCGCACGACCATATTCACCGCTATCGCTCAAAAGTTGTTGCGCAACTTTCAAAATGTTTTTTGAGGTTTCGTCCCCGCTGTTTGAACTGCCGTCGAACGCTGGCGATTATGCCAGCTTGTGGCCGCAGTTCATGCAGAAGGCGTGGCCCGCCTGAATGGGCGCACCGCACGAGGGGCACGTCGCGGCGCCGTCGGCAGGGGCAGTCTGCGCCTCGACCGGCACGGGAGCGGCCTGCGCCTGGCGTGCCAGCTCGGCCTGAATCTCGGCCATGGATTTACCGCAACCCGAGCAGAACATAGACGACTGCTGCAGACGGTTATGGCAAAACGGGCAATCGACAAACGCCGTGGCATAGGCAGCGGCCTGCGCCTGGCGCTCGAGTTCGTCGATCTGGGCCTGAAGCTGGGCGCGCTCGTTATCGATCGCGGCGATGCCGTCGTAGAGTTCCTCGCGGCCCTGGCGCAGCTCGGTGTTGTCCTTGGTCGCCTCGTACAGGCTCGCGCCCAGCTGGCCGGCAAGCTGCTGGCGGCGCTTAAGGGCGTCATTCATCTGGCTCTTGATCCTGTTAACCTGCAGGGCACGGTTGGCATCCGAAGCCGTACGGTCGAGCGATGCCTGCATTTCGTCAAGAAAACCCATGGTGGGTCCTTTCTCGTCTAGGTTTGGGGGCGCGGCGGGCCCCTCTCAAACGCGCCCATCATCGCACAGCGGCACGACGTCTGCACGCAAAACGGTGTTTTTCAACAGTGCCGCAACCGCGAATGAGAGAAACTAGCCATACTATTGAACATTGCGCGCGGAAGCGGACGGCAGTCGCACCGTCACCGTCCGCGCAACATCACGACTGATACCCAAGGGGGCGAAGATGGACAATCAAGGACAGCAGGAGCTCATCGTACTCGATACGTTTGAGCCCGCGGTTGCCTTTGATCCCGCCAAGCGCGACGAGTCTCGCCGCCGCTTCTCGATGTTCCTCGTCCAAAGCGAGGCCGGTCAGGGCGGCACGGGTGTAGTCCAGCGCGCCACCAACACCGCCGGCGAGATCTTTGCCATCAAACGCCTGCACGTGAGCGACACCACGGACGAGCGCGTCGCCGCCGGCATGCGCGCCGTGCTGTTCGAGGAATATCGCAACCAGCTCACCGTCTCGCACCTTAAGGGTTTTCCACGCGTATACGGCTACGGCACCAGCAACGGCGAGCCGCTCATCGTCATGGAATGGGTCGAGGGCTCCACGCTCAAGCACATCACCCCGCAGCTCCCCCACGAGGACGGCGGCGTGCGCGGCGATGCGGTAGCGGCCATCGGCGTGGCCGTGCTCTCCATCCTCAATAACGTACGGCACCTGGACACCGGCGTTGCCCACCGCGATATCTCGCCGCGCAACATCATGGTCGCCACGAGCGAGCGCTCGCTCCAAGACCAGCTCGCCACGCTCGACTTCGACATCCGCCTCATCGACTTTGGCAGTTCTACGGCGCTCAACCCCATCGACCCCACGTTTACCGTGCGCGCCGACGTCTGGCGCGGCGGCACGCCCGAGTACGCGCCGCCCGAGATGCTCACCCACGATATCGCGGGCATCGAGGCCAGGCGTCTGAGTCCCACCGTCGACATCTATGCGCTCTCGAGCGTGCTCTACGAGCTGTATTGTGGCCATACCCCGTTTAACCTGCAGGCGCTGGGGACCGCATCGCCCTACCGTGTCAAAACCGAAACGGCCTTTGAGGTGCCGCAGGCCCGCACGGCAGCCGATGAGGCGCTCATTAGCATCATCGTGGCGGGACTCGCCGTCGACCAGGAGCAGCGTCCCTCCGTCGAGCAGATGCTCGACCTGCTGCGCCGCTGGCAATCGAGCGAGCTGGGCGACTGGCCCACGCCTGAGCCGGTCTGGGGCATCAGGGCCATGGACGCCCAGACCACCTACATTGGCCCTGGAACAAGTATCGATGAGCCCGTGCCGGCCACGTTCGACACGGCGCAGCCGGTCATGTTTCCGCTGGACAACGACAATGTCGCCGCTCCGGTCGACCCGTTTGCAGCCGTACCCGATGCTGCTGCCGAAGGCGCTCCGGTCGACAACGGGCATCAGGACCGCGCGTCTTACCTGCCCGTACCGGTCGTGCTCGAGGCACCCCGGGCGGCCTATGGCGCCGATGCCGCTGTGTCGGCCGCCGCGTCCATGCCTGCCGCACCGGCGACGGCCACGGCGCCGAGCATGCGTGTGCCCGTGTCCTCAGCGGCCGATACCGCTGCGCCCGTCGCGCAAAATGCGATCTTCGGCGGCGCCGCGGCAGGCCCTTCCGCCTCCACCGCCTCTGCCGGCTTTTCCTCGGCAGCGCCCGCGGCACCTGCGGCAGTCGCGGCAACTAAGGCGGCCGCATCCGTCTCGCGTCGCGCCTTTTTGGCAGCGGGCGGACTCGCCCTTACCGCACTTGCCGGCGGCGGCGCCTTCCTGCTGACGCACAACTCGGACACCGGAAGCGACACCGCAGCTGCGACAGACGCCAAAAGCGAGGACAGCTCGTCCAAAAGCAAAAAGAACAGCGACTCCGATTCCTCGGACGACGTTTCGTCATCCAAAAGCATAAGCGTGGAGATGCGCTATGCCGCCCAAAGCGGTGACAAGTGGGGCTTGATCGACGACACCGGCGCCTGGAAGGTCAAACCGACCTACAGCGACATGTGCCTCTACGGGGCCGGCCTTGCCGCCGCGCTCGATTCCCCGAGCGGCATGTGGGGCTACATCGACCAAGACGGAAACTGGGCCATCGAGCCGCAGTTCTCGGACACCCGGCCCTTCAACGACTACGGCGCCGTCGCCCAAGACGCGCAGACCAGTTTTTGGGGCGTGCTCAACCGCCAGGGCAAATGGATCGTCGATGCCAAGTACTACGCCATGGGCGATATGGTGCTGGGCAACTTTGTCCCCTTCCGCTCGAGCAACGAAGAGGACAGCTGGGGCTACATCTACATCAAGACCGGCAAGCGCAACGACGTGCCGCCGACCTTTAGGGGCCTGGGCGGCTGGGATTCGGCAAACGGCCTGGGGCCCGCAACGCAGGACGGCACCACCTGGGGCTACATCAACGGCTACGGCCAGTGGAAGATCGAGCCGCAGTTTAAGGCAGCCCGCCGCTTTGCCAGCAACCGCGCCGCGGTACAGTTCGACGACGGCTCGTGGGGCTATATTCTGCCCGACGGCACGCGCGCGTTCTCTGCCACCTTTGCCGAGGCGCGTGAGTTCGCCAACGGCTGGGCTCCCGTCAAGGACCAGGCGACCGGCCTATGGGGCTGCTCGACGGTGAGCGGCGCTTGGCAAGTCGAGCCCAAGTTCCGCGCCATGGGCGATATCTTCTATACCTCGTCCGACGTCTTTTTGCCTGTGCAGGACAACGATAGCGGCAAATGGGGCGTGCTCGACGACGCCGGCGACTGGCGCGTTATGCCCAAATTCGACGCGATTATCTAGCGCCTGCACCCAAGCCCGTTTATAGCAATGTAAAGACGGCGTTGACGTGCATGTTTTATTCCGCCCAATCGGATATAGTAGGTCGGAACGTCAAATTGCACGCAAAACGCAACCCGCGTGCCGCAACCGCAAGGAGGGGACCAATGGATCGAGAGACACCGCGCTCCGTCATGTTCGACGATCTGCGCAAGTTCGGCGGGATCACCAATCGCGATACCGCCTGGATGCTGCTGCGCTCCACCCCTATGGCCGGCGGCAAAGCACCGCGCGACCGCGTGGACGAGCGAACGTTCCTATCGCGCGAGGTTGTTCACGCTCCCGTCGAGCGTCCGCGCCCCGAGCTGTTTGCCGATATCACCCAGACGGCCCAAAACATCACCGCTCGCCTGATCTCCAACCTTGGTGGCAATGAGATGGCTCGTGCCATGGTGGCGGAGCACTACAGCGGCGAGGCTGCCGACGCCATGCGCGAGTCGCTGAGCACCTATGGGCTCGACGACCGCATCTACCGCAACGCCTGCGACCGCATCGCCGCACCCGGCGCCACGGCCGCCGACTGCGCCCTGCCGCTTGTCACGCTGTTCGTGGCGTGCGGCTGCCTGTGCGACCCGCAAGCCGCCGTGCAGGTGACCGAGACGCTCATCGCCGACAAGATGGGCGGGCACTTCTCCACTACCGAGCTCAGCGTGGGCGAAGGCTTTACCGCAGCCGTCGAACCCGAGGTCAAGCATGCCGAGCGCCTGGGCCTCATCCGCATTGTGGGTAACGCCGCCAAGCCTCCGCTGTACCCGCTCAATGAGGGCGAGGGCGGTACCGTGATCGGTTCGCTCGCCACGGGCACCGGCGCCATCACCGATGTCGACCGCGATGTGTCGCGCCGCCACGCGCGCGTCTTTGCCAAGGACGGCTACTGGTACGTGCAGGGCTTGGGCTCCACCAACGGCACCGTGCTCATCTCGGGCGCCGACATGTCCCAGCACGTCGTCGAGCCGCCGCGCCATACGCGCAGGCCCGGCGTCGAGTACCCGCCCGTCCCCCTGTGGCACAGCGACACTATTTGCCTGGGTGCCACGACCCGTTTTTTGGTTATGAAACTCGCAATTTAATGTTGTGCCCGGCGCCGTATGTGGCGAACCGGGCACAACGTGTATTTGGCAAGAAGTGTTGCGTCCGTGGACGCAACACCACAAGATAAGGTCACCATGGCAGACACCACTCCGCAGCCCGATTCCCCGACAGTTCTCTTTCAGCTCGAATCGTTCGATACCGCCGCCCCCGTCAACCCCGCCGACGAGGAACTCGCTAAGCGCCGCTTTATGACGCTCATGGTCACGGCAGACCGCTCCTCGCACGGCAACACGGGTCTCGTGCTCATGGCGCACAACACCTCTGCCGAACGCTTTGCCGTCAAGGTGCTCTCGGACAACGCCCTCGTGCGCGCACTGGGCACCAGCACCCCGTCGCGCACGGCAGACGAATCCGCCATGCACCTAGCAAACACTGCCGCGCTTTTTGAGGAATACCGTAACCTCTGCCGTGTGTCGCACTTGCGCGGATTTCCCCATGTCTACGGCTATGGTACGTGCCAAGGCGAGCCGCTCATCCTTATGGAGTGGGTCGAGGGTACGTCGCTCGACAAAGCGACCAGCATGTTGCCGCACGACGGCGAGGGCGTAACCTGCACCGCCACCGCCTCGATAGGCTGCGCCGTGCTGGGGACCTTGCTGTCGACTCAAAATCTCGAGACGCCGCTCGTGCACCGCGACCTGTCCCCCGCGAACATCATGTTTCGCACCAACGAATTTGGCATCGAGGAGCAGGTGCAGGCGTTGGCGTTTAAGCCGTGCCTGGTCGACATGGGCTCCTCGGTTCCGGCCCTGGGCAGCGACACGCTCACGCAGCGCGCCGACATTTGGCGCTATGCCACGCCGGCATATGCCGCGCCCGAGATGCTCACCCGTGATATCCCCAACGTTACCGCGCTGCGCCGCTCGCCCGCCGTCGATGTATATGCCATCGCGAGCATCCTCTACGAGCTCTACAGCGGGCACACCCCCTTTAGGGCAGCCAGGCACCAAGCGCGTGAGGTCTGCTCGTATTACCTGCTCAAGACGCAAAACGAACCCGAGCCGCTCGTTGCCCACAAGGGTGACGACCAGGCTTTTGCCGACCTTATCATGTCGTGTCTCGCGACCGACCAGGCATCGCGCCCCAGCGAGCGCGAGTTCTACGAAGGCTTGCTGGCATTCGCCCCCGACCTGGGCGAATCGGCCGTGAGCACGCCGGGGCTCTCCAACCAGCCCATCAACATCGATGCCGGTGCGCACCTTAAGGT
>CAKTWW010000014.1 GCA_934630855.1 uncultured Collinsella sp. | reverse complement strand
GGAGTCGAGGAAATTCAGGCGCTCCAGCTTTGTTTTCATGTCCGTCGCACCGCGCATAGCTCGGGGCGTCAGCGAGAAAGCACGCTCTATCGTGCGGTCAATCAGGGCCTCGTCGAGGTCGCCCATACCCGCGCCCGGCACTGCATCGCGATCGCTGGGGCTCGTCCGTTCGTACGACGACAAGGACAGGACCTCGGTCGATGAAAGCGGCACGTCTTTGTCGTCGATGCGCTTGTAGCTGCCGCCCTGGGCGCCGCGTTCTATTACATAGCAGGGCTTGCTCGACGGGTCGAGCTCCTCAATCGTGATGACGAGAACAATGGTGCCCTGGAGCTCCACCCGCTCAATGGTGTATTTAGGCGGATTGGCCAGCTTTCCACGACCGCCGGCATCGCCCATACCCGCTACGAATTGGTTAAGCACCTTCTCGGTCTCAAAGTTCTCAACCGGGACGAAGCCGGCGCGCTCGCTCACGCCGAGCACGATGATTCCGCCGGCGGTGTTCGCGAATGCGCTAACCGTTTCCCATACGTCGCGGGAAAGCGTCGTGGCGCTCTCCTTGACTTCGACGTTAAGATCATCCGAACCCATGCGCCTTAAAGACTCGAGCAGATTAGCCAGCTCGTTTTCGTTCATCCGTATGCCCCTTCGTCTCGACTCTGCGGCGAGTGTCCCAATGGGCTTCTCTCGTCTCTCAGTTATCTCTCGTAATTATCTCTCATCTCTCGTCTTAGAGATGAGTGAGAGATGAGAGATAGACTGTCTACTATTTGTTTCATTTAAACATGTTTTTGCTGGTAGAACAACAATATTTGAAATATCGCTTCGTTATCTATCTCTTTACGACACCGCTATCTCTCGTAATTATCTCTCGGTTTTCTCTTTATCTCTCGGCTTAGAGACGAGTGAGAGATGAGAGATGCATGAGTGATGGATGAACGCGGGTTATTGGGCGGCTGGAAAATCCCTCAAACAAAAAACGGGGCTGGCCTTACGCCGAGCCCCGTTTTTAAACGGTTAGTTATCCAGCACGCGAGCATATCGGCCAGCATTACGCCGCCGCAAACACGCCTAAGCCCGTTCCGATGATGCAAATCGCAAAGATGCCCAAGATGATCCAAATGGTCTTGGCGCCCTTTTTGTACAGGGCGACGCAGGCGAAGGTTGCCAGCAAAGGCAGCAAGCCAGGGAAGATCGAATCGAACAGATCCTGCAGGACGATCTCCGAGCCGCCCACATCAAAGGTCAAAGCGGTGGACAGCGAGACCTGCGCCGCGATCATGGCGCCGATAACGGTCATTCCGAGAACGCCGGCGGCATGCGTCATGCGAGACATAAGGTTGTTCTCTTCGGACTGCTGCAAAAATTTGGTTCCCAGGTCGTAACCCAGATGGGCCGCGACAATACGCGTTGCGAAGTTAATCACCGAGTAGATGAGCGCGTACACGATGGGGCCGAGCGGGTTACCCGTCGAAGCGATGCCAATGCCAATGCCGGCGGCAACCACGCGGAACGTTCCCCAGTAGAACGAATCGCCAATACCGGAAAGCGGTCCCATGAGGCCGACCTTCATCGCGTTGATCGAGGACGTGTCGAAGTTCTCATCGGCCGCAGCCTGCTCCTCCATGGAAACCGTCAGGCCGGCAACAAACGGAAGCACATGAGGCGTGATGTTAAAGAACTCGGTATGACGGTCGAGCGCCGCATAGTAATCGTCGTCGTTGGGATAGATCTTACGCAGGGGCTTCTGAATGGTGTACATAAAGCCCATTGCCATCATCTTGTCGTACGACTGCGAGCACTGGCTCGTAAACTGGCGAAGGAACATGCTCCGATACATATCGGGAGTCATAATCGCGTCCTTCTTGGCCTCTTTGAGGTCGGTGTTCTGGGTAGCCATTAGAAGTCCTCCTCTTCATCTGCAGCAACCGTCTGCGGACCGGACGAGCCCTCGCGGAAGGCCAGGAGCAGCGCGACGCAAATGGCAGCTGCGGCGACGCCGACCACGTCCATCTTGAGGTAGATGACCATAATGAAGCCGATGAACAGCCAAGGAAGCAGCTTGTTGTCGCCCATGGTCCTAATAAGAAGAGCGAAGCCGATGCAGACCATGACGCCGGACGCAACGTTGAGGCCGTCCATCACAAACTGCGGAATCGCGTTGAGCGCGTTGTTGATGAGGTCGGCACCAAAGAACAGCGAACCAAACACCAGCAGTGCAGACGGAATGCCAATCGACAGCGGCACGATGGTCAGGTGGTACAGATTCGCCTTGGCAAGATCACGATTTGCCAGAGCGGCCTCAATCTTCTTGCAGGCAAAGGCGCCCGGAACGGCGTAGCAGAAGTTGCGCCACACCTGAAGGAAGACGGAGACGGGAAGGGCGAGCGCGACGGCAGTTGCCGTGCCCGTGCCCGTAATGACGGCGAACGCACAGCCAAGTACGCCAGAAGCGTAGACCTCGGGAGGCACCGCCGCGCCAACCATGATAGCGCCCATGAACATGGACTCCAAAGCAGCGCCGACGATAACGCCCTGCTGGACATCGCCAAGGATCAAGCCGACGAACAGGCTCGTAAACAGCGGACGACCAAGCATCGTAATGCCAAATAATTGCTCGTCCATGGACGCAATAAATGCGACCAGTGCAACTAGAAGATACTGGACAACCATTTCGATCAACCCCAGAAATAGGCCTGCAGGCGAGGCGTTCTGCGCAGCTCGCCTGCAGACAACCGCAGTAATTTGAGAGGATTAGTAGTTCATCTGGTGATAGTAACGACGCGTGGTGAGCGGGTGGTTGCGGACGTCCTCGAGGTGGCAGCTCAGGCGCTCGGTGATGGTGTAGGTGACCATCGGGGAGACGATCTTGCGGAACTCGGGGTCGCTGAACGGCAGCTCGACCTCGGCGGTGTCGAACTTGTTCACGCGGACGTTGACGCCCTTCTCGTCGGCGAGCATGCGGGTGAAGTTGTCGACGCGGTCCATGAGCTTGCGGGTGTCATCCTCGCCGTAGAGCATGATGAGGCTCGTGCCCTCCTCGCACAGCTCGATGGTGCCGTGAAAGAACTCGGCGGCGTGGATGGACTTGGTCTTGATCCACTGCATCTCCTCGAGGATGCACATGGCGTAGTCGTAAGCCTCGCCCCAGAGCATGCCGGAACCGATCACCATGTGGTAGTCGGTGTCCTTGAAGTCCTCGGCCATGGCGGCGCAACGCTCGTCCTGGGCGTCCTTGGCCTTGATGAGGAACGGGGCGATGTTGCCGAACTCCTCCATGAAGGTGTCGTACTTGGGGAAGGCGCCGGCGTTCTTGAGGAAGCGGGCGACCAGCGTGATCTGGTAGGTGTAGATGGCCTCGCACAGAACGTCATCCTCGGCGAAGCTGAAGAACTTGTAGTTGGCGTACTCGGTGGCCGGGGTGTTGTCGTTGGAGACATACATCAGCGTGCGGGCGCCCTGCTCCTGGCAGAACTTGGCGGCCTCGATGATCTCGGGGGTGGTGCCGGTACGGGTGGAGAAGACGCAGACCGAGTCCTTGTTGAAGGTCTTGGGCGGGCAGGCGAGGAACTCTGCGGCGATCTCGCAGTGGACGTCGACGTCGGCCGTGGTGGTCTCGACCCAATACTTCATCGGGAGCGTGTGAGCCCAAGTGCCGCCGCAGCCAATGAAGAAGATGTTGGAATAACCCTGCTCGCAGACTTCGTCTACGGCAGCCTCAATCTGAGGACGGAGAGCGAGGGCATCGCTCACAACCTTCTCGTAACGAGGCTCATCGAAATTGAACATCCCTTACTCCTAACTCACTTGGATGAACCCTTCATTCATCCCATGACGTTATAATACTTTATATAACTAACTATGCAAGAACTATTTCGAACTTTTTTAGATATTTCTTTAATAAAAAGCCCGCCGATCAAGTAATCGACGGGCTAAAGAAAGGAGGACATAGTCAATAAACGCTGGACAATGGCATGTTTCCGGCTAGAAAACGTCCTTGGCAAATACCTTTGAGTCATTGGGGACCTGGCGGATTTCGATAACCACGCCATCGTTGACAAGCTCTTGGATATGTTCGGCATCGGTTTCGGTCGCAAAAATCGCGGGGGTCGGATGAAGCGTGGTCTCGGAAGTCTTTCGGGTTCCACCCAGATTGATCTCCTTGATGCCTTTGCAACCCTTGGCGAGGCGATAGGCGTCCTCGATCGTCTCGACAATGATAAACAGCGAATACTTGTCGGTAACGCCGCTGTTGAGTGCCTCGATGGCAGCGTTCACGTCTTTTATGACAAGCTTCACGCCGTTGGGACGGGCCAGCCTCAAAGCGGCTTTTCTCATGTCGTCTTTTGCCACGGCATCGCTGGCAAGCAGGATGCAATCGACATCCAGCGCATGCGTCCAAGACATGGCAACCTGGCCGTGAATCAATCGGTAATCGACTCTCGTAAGCTTAATCATCGCAATCATCTCCGCACGTAATAAAAAAATGACAGGGTTGAATTTTTCGTTGAAGCTCGAGCTAGAACTCTTCTTCTTCGACATCGGCGAGCATATCCGCCGCCTCGCATAGCTGGATAAACGAACGCGATCCCTCGACCGCCGCCTTGGCTTTGTCCTCGTCGAGGGTGTCCAGCTGCGTGACCATTTCTACCAGCAGCGGCAAGTTCATTCCGGCGATCAACGTAAACGATCCGGCGACCTGCCTCTGGATGAACTCGTTGTTTACGGAACCGCCAAAGATGTCGGTTACGACAAACCACGTGTCGGCCGGATCCTTCGACTCCATCCAGGCATCGATAAGCGCTGCGACATCCCTCGTGTCGTCATCGACATAGGCGCACAGACACTCGATTCGGTCGTTAGTGCCCATCAGGATCTCGAGAGAGCTTTTCATACCTTGGGCGAGATAGCCATGACTCGCTAGCAATATCTTATTCATAGTTCTCCAATATCAATAAGACGTACTATATTGTCATAACAAAGTATATAAGCGTTTTCTCCCCCATGGCGTGGCAAATTACGATTTCCGCGAACGGTAACAATTATTCGGTAAAACGGCCGCTCCTTTTACGGAACGGCCGTCCTTACTTACAGATAGAACTTCAGTCGCTCGGTGCAGTACACCTGTCGGGAGATAAAGAGTGGCTCGCCGCTTGGCGCATAGCGCCTGTCGACAAACAGGAGCAGCGAGGAGTCCAGCTCCACGTTAAGGTATGCCGCCTCGATCTCGCTCGCATAGCAAACCTCGAGCGTACGCGTGTTGGGACCCATTTTGATCCCGTGGCGATCGAGCACCGCCATGAGCGAATCGTCCAGGGGCTCATGCTCCAAAAAGGAGAGCGCATCGGAATAGCTGTTGGTCTCGAGCATCGTGGGCTTACCGTCCACAAGACGCAGGCGACGACTGCGCAGCACCTTCTGGGCATCGTCGACACCAAGGAACTTTGCGTCTCGCAGGCTTGGGAAGTCCCAGCCCATTTCGAGCACTCTGGTCGAGGCCTGTTTTCCCGCGAGCTGGCACGAGTGGGTAAAGCTCTCGCGGTCGTCTGCGGCATACATCTGCGTATCCGACGAAACGAAGGTGCCCTTGCCGCGGGCTCGCTCTACGAGGCCGGCATCTTCCATTTCTTTGATTGCGGAACGGACGGTGATTCGACTGACACCGAATTGCTCAATGAGCTCCGTCTCAGTCGGAAGTTTGTCTCCCGGTCGGTACGTGCCGTTGGCAATCTGATCAGAAAGCGCGCGAACGATTTGCTTGTACAGGGGGATAACGCTGTTTGCTTCAACCATATCAACCATACCTTTGCAAGGAATCAGCGGCTTATAGATAGATGACTTATATTGTATTAGAACTTTTTAGGGGTCCATATATTTCCTAAATGATTCGGTAAACGGGGTGTTATTTCACTTTAGCGGGGTGCAGCGGCTACCCGCGGCATGCGTTATCAACCTATCCAGGCCAGTCCACCCATATCATCGCCAGTTCGTTGCAGGCCGGGCGCTCCATATGGGTATACTCTCGGGGATTCGACTCGATTCGCCCCCGCTGGGGCGTCAAAGGAGACTGCATATGTCCACTACCTCAACCGATCCGCGCGCTGCCGCTGCCGCGCTGCTGGTCCCCGGCACCACCTGCCACGGCTTTGCCGTCGAGCGCTGCGAGTCCGTGCCCGAGCTCGACTCGGACGCCTACGTGCTGCGCCACACCGCCTCGGGCGCCCGCCTGCTGTACCTGGCATGCGACGACGAGAACAAGGCCTTCGCCATTGGCTTTAAGACGCCGCCGGCCGATTCCACCGGCGTGTTCCATATTCTTGAGCACTCGGTGCTGTGTGGGTCGGCCAAGTTCCCCGTCAAGGAGCCGTTCGTCGACCTAATCAAGAGCTCCATGCAGACGTTCCTCAACGCCATGACCTACCCCGACAAGACCATCTACCCCGTTGCCACCACCAACGAGCAGGATCTGTACAACCTGATGGATGTGTACCTGGACGCGGTGTTCAACCCGGCCATCTACACCAAGCCCACCATTTTTGAGCAGGAGGGCTGGCACTACGAGCTGGACCTGCCGGAGGGTGAGGGCTGCGAGGGCGACGCCGACGACGCCTGCCCCCAGGACCTGCGCGCGGGCACGCTGCGCTACAACGGCGTTGTGTTCAACGAGATGAAGGGCGCGCTGTCCGATCCCATGAGCGTGCTGGACGACGCCGTCAACGCCGCGCTCTATCCCGATACCGCCTACGCGCACGAGAGCGGCGGCGACCCGCGCGCGATTCCGGCGCTCACCTACGAGCAGTTCCTGGACACGCACGCGCGTCATTACAATCCTTCCAACTCTTATATAACGCTCTACGGCGATATGGATGTGGACCGCGCGCTGGCGTTTTTGGACGAGCGCTATCTGTCGCAGTCGAGCGCCGCGAGCCGCCGCATGGACGCCGCCGTTGCCGCTGGCGAGGACCCTTCCGCGCTGGCACCCAACCCGCTGGACGTTCAGGCACCCGTGAACTGCGAGTATGAGCGCGTCGAGATGGCCACCACGCCCGAGAACGCCCTGGTGGGCCTGGGCCTGGTGCTGGGCAACGCTCTCGACCGCAAGCGCACGATCGCGGCGGATATCCTGTTCGAGGCGCTGCTGGGCTCCAACGAGGCGCCGGTCAAGAAGGCTATCCTGGCGGCAGGCCTGGGCGGCAACGTGGTGAGCTACACCGCGGCCGAGTGCCTGCAGCCCTACGAGCTCATCATGCTGCAAAACGCGCAGCCCGGCGTGGCGCGCGAGCTGCGCCGCGTGTTCCAGGACGCCTGCCGCGACCTGTGCGAGCACGGCGTTCCGCGCGAGCGCCTGGAGGCCATCATCAGCAGCAACGAGTACGACCTGCGCCAGCGCGACTACGGCATCGCCGACGGCGTGGCCATTGCTTGCGACGCGCTGAGCACGTGGCTCTACGATGACGACGCCGCGACGCTGGCGCTCAAGTACGGCCCAGTGTACGAGGAGCTGCGCGGCGAGCTGGACGGCAGCTACTTTGAGGACCTGCTGCGCGAGTTGGTGCTGGAGAACGATCACATGGCGCTCGTCGAGCTGGTGCCGGTGGACGCCGCCGAGGGCGCGGAGAGCGCCGAGGCCGCAGAGCTTGCCGCCAAGCGCGACGCCATGACCGATGCCGAGCTGGCCGACGTGGTTGAGCGCACGGCCGCGCTGCGCGCCGCACAGGAGGCCGAGGACACGCCCGAGGCCAAGGCCACGCTGCCGCGCCTGCGCGTGTCCGACATTGGCGAGGCGCGCCCCGAGCCGCCGCTGGTCGTGGACACGACCGCGCCCATCCCCTGCCTGCGCCACGGCATCCCCACCAACCGCTTGGCCTACGCCATGCAGTATTTCGACCTGAGCTGTGTCGCATTTGAGGACCTGCCCTACGTGACGCTGCTCTGCCGCCTACTTAAGCAGCTGCCCACGCGCGAGCACTCGGCCGAGGAACTCGACAACCTGCTCGCCGGCAAGCTGGGCTTTTTGAGCTTTACGACCGAGGTCATGACGCAGCCCGACGTGGACGGCGTGCGCCCCTACCTGCTGGTGAGTGCCGGCGCCCTGTCCGAGAAGATCGATGCGCTGGCGAGCCTGCCGCGCGAGGTGTGGTCGAGCACGCTTTTGGCAGACGCCGACGCCGACCGCGTGCGCGACGTGCTCACGCAGATTCGCATTGGGCTCGAGCAGGGCTTTATCAACAACGGCCACTCGGCGGCGCTCGGCCGCGCGATGAGTTACAGCTCGCCTTCGGCCGTGGTGCGTGAACAGCTCTCGGGCGTGGACTTCTACCTGTTCCTGCGCGATCTGCTCGAGCACTTTGACGAGCGACTGGACGGGCTGCGCGCCAAGCTTGCCGAGCTGGCGGGGCGCATCTTTGTGGCCGACGGCTGCATGGCGAGCTTTACCGGCAGCGATGAGGACTTTGACGCGTACTGGGCTGCCGCGGGCGACTTGGGACTGGGCGCGGGCGACGGCGCCGCTGCTGGCCGCAGCGCGCTCGTGGTGCCGGCGCCGTGCGACCGCCACGAGGCCTTTGTCATCCCCAGCGATATCTGCTTTGCGGCAAGCGCCTGCGACCCGCGCCGTCTGGGCATTGACGTGACGGGCGCCTGGGCAGTGGCTGCCAACGCGCTCTCCTACGACTACCTGTGGAACGAGATCCGCGTAAAGGGCGGCGCGTACGGCTGCGGATTCCGCGCGGCCGGCGAGCGCCAGACGGCGTTCTACACCTACCGCGACCCGGCGATCGACCCCTCGATTGAGCGTGTGGAGCGCACCGGTGAGTGGCTCGGCAGCTTTGAGCCCGACGAGGCCGCCTTTGAGGGCTTTATCGTGAGCTGCGCGAGCGGCATGGACGCGCCGGTGAAGCCGTACGCGCTCACCAAGCGCCGCAACACGACCTACCTGGCCGGCCTCGATCCGCACGCGCGCGAGGAACGCCGCGCTCAGATGCTCGCAGCGACGCCCGCCGAGCTGCGCTCGCTCGGCGCCGACGTGACGCGCATCGCAGCCGAGTCGCCGACCTGCGTCTTTGGCGGCCGCGAAGTCATCGCCAAGAGCAACGCCGGCTTTAACGTAGTCGACCTGCTGGCCTAACGCACAAAGGTAGATTTTTGGGACATACCTAAAAATCTACCTTTTCTTTTTGCCGCTGCTTGGGCGGGGCGGGGCGGTCCGACTTCGGCCTGCCCCGCCCCGGCGGTTTATCTCGATCTGTAACATCTAGACGAGAATATCAGCTCCAGATGTTACAGATCGAGATAATTCCGAATGGCGCCAGCCCTTTGTCTCAATCTGTAACATCTAAGACCATTTTTGCCGAGTAACTGTTACAGATCGAGACAAACCACCGCGGACGCCCACCCCTCAGCAAAAACCACCACAAAGGGGACAGGCACCTTTGTGGTGGTTTGCGGGTGAGCTGTTACTTGAGGAACGGGTTTGGCGTGGCTGCCAGCGGATTGAGCTTGTACATCTTTGCAAAGCACTCGCGACCATAATCGGAATCGTTGCTCCAGCTACCCTGGTCGACGTCGTACTCCGCATCCAGGCGAATCCACTCCTCCGGTTTGTTCTTCTCGTGCTTGTTGCAGAAGTAGCGCTGGTACTCGACCTCGTGCTCAAACTCAAACTCGGCATCCGAGCCCCTGCCGGCATACTCGTCGACCGACGTCAGATTACCGTGCTCGTCGTAGTAAAACTCCGCATAGCCGCCGCGCTCAGAATCGATCCTGTCGATCTTTCCGTCGCTGTACGAATAATCCACCGCTGCGTACGAATTCAGCGAACCGTAGTCGTTGCCGTGCGAGTCGTAGGCCACAGGCGAAATGCGCGAAATGTTGCCGTCCTTGTCATACTCATAGCCCGCGGTGATCGTCCACCTGGTGCCCACGGTGTCGCCCTGGCAGTCAAGCGTAAAGGACGTCACGCGATCCTTGTCGTATCCGTACGAATACACAACCGTCCGAGGGTTGGCCGGGCTGGTATCGGTGTTTGTCACCATGTTGCCGTCCTCGTAAACGTACGTGCTCGAGCTCTCGCCGTAGCCCGCATGGGTTGTCTTGTTGATTAGGTTTCCGTCCGCATCATACGTGAACGTCGTGGAGCTCGACGAATCGCTAATGTCGGCATCGCAGTCGATGCGTGTGACGTTGCCGTCAGCGTCGTATGTAAACGTATTGATATTCACGTAGCCGCCTGCCAGATCTTCTTCAATCTCCGAGACGCGGTGAGACCCATCGTGCTCAACGCTGTAGCTCATGCCGCCACCCTGCTTGACGGCGGACATGAAGCCTGTGACGTATCCGTTCTCATCGCGCTCGATCTCGTAGATATCGCCGTACTGGTCCGATTTATCGGTGCCTTCGTAGGACACCGGCAGCCACAGCTCCTCGAGCTGCGTGTCCTTAATGCCGCCGACCTTCGTGTCCTGCGGCAGCGCGAGCGTGGCAAGCTTCTTTTTGCCCGAAAGATCGACACTTTTGAGGCCTTCGGCGTTTTTGAGGTCGAGCTTCTCGATGTTATCGCAGCCATCCAGGTTAACGGCGGTGACGTTGCTCGCCGAGTCGAGGTCGACCGTCTTAAGGTCGCCGCAGCCTGAGAGGTCTAGGTTGACAAGCTTGTCCCCGCCGGATTCTACGTTGACGACATGCGGAAACGCCTTTCCCAGGCCCTGCGTCGACGCGACGCCGTCCAGCTCGACCGACGTCACCACCTTGGCCTCGTCGCGCGAGATGCGGCCGTCGCCGTTGGTGTCGTACCTGGTCGAAACAAGCGCACGCATGCCGCTGTCCGGGAAGGTCTTCTCATCGATTGCGGTGGTCGCGATCTGGGTGAAGTAAAACAGCGCGCCACCGCCGATGCCCGCCGCCACGGCAAGCACCGCGGCAAGCGCGATGAGGGGCTTCTTGGAACGCTTGCGCCGCGCGGGCTGCTGCACGGGCACATATTGTTGAGGGACGGGCGCGGCAGGCTGGGGTTGCCGCGCGGACGCGACCTGATCGGGCGCTACGGGCGCGCCGCATACGGGGCAAAAGAGGGCGTCGTCGACAAGCGGCGTGCTACACGAGCGACAAAACATGACGGGCTCCTTTCGGTTCATTCCTTCCACCATGAAGGTAAACCCGAAACCGCGGCCCTTGTTGCGCAACAAAGCCAAACGGGAGCCAAATCACCACAAAGGGGACAGGCACCTTTGTGGTGGCTTACGCCGAATCTATCGCGTTTGCCCAGATAAAACCTGCCAAAATAAACCTGTCCCTTTTTGGCAGGTTTGGGAGATGATGGCTGGATGGATAAGGCTGAGCTGCGGCGGGCGGTGATTGCCCGGCGCGATGCGATCGAGCTGGATGTGCGGGCGGCGAAGTCCGCCGCCGTTTGTGCGCGGCTTGTTGAGCTGCTGGAGCACGTGGGCCCCGAAGCCCCGCGCACCGTTGCCATCTATGCCGCCATGGGCTCCGAAGTCAACCCTGCCGCGTTTGCCGCCGAGGCCGCCGAGCGCGGCTGGCAGGTGGCCTATCCGTGCATGCTCTCGGCAGCTGACGCCGCGGCATGCGGCCAGCGTATGTACATGCGAGTGGTAGCCACGGGCGACGTCGACACGGCTCCGTTTATCGCCCACCCAACGCGGGCCTTCGCGGCTACGGACATCGACAGCGGCCGCTTCCCCATCGTGCCTGCCGAGACCCTCGGCATGGTCGTTGTGCCGCTCGTGGCCTTCGATCGCACCGGTGCACGCCTAGGCTACGGCGGCGGCTGCTACGACCGTTACCTGCCCACGCTCTCGGCATCGTGCCAAATCGTCGGCATCGCCTTTGACGAGCAGCGCGTCAACCACATCCCCACCGACGCCCACGACTTGCCGCTACACAACATCATCAGCGCCTAACCGCCGGCACGCCCCTCAGCAGCCTAGTGCTCTTCGCCGGCTCGCGCCAGGTCGTAGGGCGTGGTCTGGTAGACGTAGTAGTTGAGCCAGTTGGTGTAGAACAGCTGAGCCTGGCTGCGCCAGACGTTGCGCGGCTCGGCCGTGGGGTCGTCGTTTGGGAAGTAATGCGCCGGCACCTCCGGGTTGAGCCCGCGCTTTACGTCGCGCTCGTACTCCAGGCGCAGCGTGTCGGTGTCGTACTCGGGATGACCAAAGACAAAGAAGCGGCGGCTGTCGGTCGATTTGACGATGTACAGCCCCACCTCGTCGGACACGGCCACGACCTCGAGCTGTGGCTCGGCCTCCACGTCCTCGCGGCGCACGTCGGTGTTGCGCGAGTGCACGGCATAGAAGCGGTCGTCAAAGCCGCGCACCAGCGGGCTTTGCGGCTTCACCAGATGATGCTCAAACACACCGCTCGCCTTGGCCGGCAAGTCATACTTCTGAATTCCGTAATGATGGTACAGGCCCGCCTGTGCGCCCCAGCAAATGTGCAGCGTGGAATGCACGTGCGTGGTGGACCAGTCCATAATCTGGCAGAGCTCGGGCCAGTAGTCGACCTCCTCAAACGGCATCTGCTCCACCGGCGCGCCCGTGATAATCAGACCGTCGTAGTGGATGTCGCGGATGTCGTCGAACGTGCGGTAGAACGTCTCCAGGTGCCCGGCGCTCACGTGCGTGGCCTCGTGCGTCTTGGTGCGCAGCAGGTCCACCTCCACCTGTAGCGGCGTGTTGGAGAGCTTGCGCATGATCTGCGTCTCGGTGGCGATCTTGGTGGGCATGAGGTTGAGGATGAGCACGCGCAGCGGGCGGATATCCTGATGCAGCGCGCGGTACTCGGTCATGACAAAGATGTTCTCGCTCTCGAGCTGCGCAGCGGCAGGGAGGGCGTCGGGGATGCGAATGGGCATGGATGCTCCTTACGAGTCAGTTGCAGCTATGGTACAACGAGCGGCCCCATCCGCGCGAGCACATCGCCCAGCGATGCCGTCAGCGGCCCAAAACGCCTCAAAAGTAGAAATTACGGCATGTCTCTAAAATCTGCTGCACTTTAGCCTAGCAAAGTGACGGCAGGACGCTACAATGTTTCAACGCGAAAAACTCGGCCGAAAGGATACTCATATGTACCAGACGCGTAAGATCGGTGTGGTCGGCCAGGGCCACGTAGGAGCACATGTCGCCAACAGCCTGCTTATGCAGGGCATTGCCGACGAGCTGTACCTGTGCGATATCAACGAGGCCAAAGTGACGTCCGAGGTCCAGGACCTGCGCGACTCCCTTTCGTTTGTCCCGTATAACACCAAGATCGTCAACTGCTACGACCACTACGAGGAGCTTGCCTGCTGCGACGTCATCGTCAACGCCGCCGGCAAGGTCGCGCTGGCCGCCGGCAACCGCGACGGCGAGCTGTTCTTTACCACCGACGCCGCCCGCACCTTTGCCAAGCGTATCGTCAACGCCGGCTTCGACGGCATCTTCGTGAGCATCTCCAACCCCTGCGACGTCGTGTGCACCGAGCTGTGGCACCTGACCGGCTACGACCCCAAGAAGATCATCGGCTCGGGCTGCGGCCTGGATTCTGCCCGCCTTCGCACCGAGATCTCCAAGAAGGTCGGCGTGAGCCCCAAGTCCATCGACGCCTACATGATCGGCGAGCACGGCTTTAGCCAGCTGGCTGCCTTTAAGGCCGCAACCATCGCCGGCAAGAGCCTGACCGAGCTTCAGGCCGAGAACCCCGACAAGTACGCCTTCGACCACATGGAGGTCGAGGAGCTCGCGCGCAAGGGCGGCTATGTGACCTACGCCGGCAAACAGTGCACCGAGTACGCCGTCGCCAACTCTGCCGCGCGCGTCTGCGCCGCTGTGCTGCACAACGAGCACGCCGTGCTTTCTGCCTCCACGCTCATGACCGGCCAATATGGCGAGGAGGGCATCTTCACCTCCCTGCCGTGCGTGATCGGCGCCGAGGGCGTCGAGGAGGTCTACACGCTCGACCTGTCCGAGCACGAGCTCGAGGGCTTCCACAAGAGCTGCCAGCACATCCGCGACAACATCGCCCAGCTCGACTGGTGGGACGCCGAGGCCTACGACGCCAAATAGGCCGTTGGCTGGTCTGACCTCACATATCCAAGTGCCATGCAAAGCGGGCCGCGCCGGAAATCCCCGGCGCGGCCCGCTTTTTTGACTCATGCAAAACGTTTGCGAATCGAAGGTGAATGGTTTTCCAACAAACAGAAACAGGTCACCATAACGCAAAACGGGGCCCGCGCTTGGCGAAGGCCCCGTCGTGAAAGACTGCTTTCCCCGTTACTTAGTATTGCTCGATGCCCATGTAGCGGCGGAACTCGGGGCTGTGGTCGAAGACCTTGCCGCGGGCGGCACGCAGCTCGCAGCTCATCGCATAGAAGAAGATCGGCTCCAGGAAGGAACGAACGCTGGCAGGCACGTCGCCCACGCCGTACTCCAGCGCGTCGAGCACCATGATCGTGTCGGTGTGCGTGTTGAGGAACGCAAGCGCGCGCTCCTCCATGGGGCGGCACTCGCCCGCGCCAAGCTGCACAAAGTAGAACACGCCGGGCTCGGTGGCCTCGAAGGGGCCATGGAAGTACTCGCCGGAGTGGATGTAGCAGCAGTGCTGCCACTGCATCTCCATGAGCGAGCAGATGGCCATGGCATAGGTCTGGCTAAAGTTGGGGCCGGAACCCAGGATATAGAAGAACTTATGCTGCTGGCAGAGCTCGGCGAAGCGGGCGCCCAGCTCAGCGTTGACTATCTCGCGGGCGGCAGGCAGCAGCGCGTCCATCTGCTTGAGGCCCTCGTACATGTCGGCGAGCGCCTCGTAGCCCTCCTGCTGGTCGAGCAGCTCGGCGGCGATCAGAGCGCCGATGCCCTGCGGCACCTCGGCCTGCGACACGCCCTCGCCCCACGGGTAGACCCAGGTGGTCCACTTGCCGTTATCGATCTTGGAGCCCTCGCAGTCGGTCATGGCAACGACCTCGGCGCCGGCCGCCAGCGCCATCTCGCAACCGTCGACGACCTCCTGCGTGTTGCCGCTGTGGCTGCAGGCGATGACGAGCGACTTCTCGCCAAGGCTCTTGGGGGCCATCAGACAAAACTCGCGCGCGGTGTAGACCGTGGAGGTAAACGTGGTGGCCTCGCGCTTGAGCAGCTCGTTGGCCGGCATCAGGTCGATCATCGAACCGCCGCAGGCGATCCAAAAGACATTCTCGACCTTACCCTTGCGCTCGATGATCTCCTGAACCAGATCGTGTGCGTTCATGCTGATGTTCCTCCCTGTGTGGCGGCTTTGAGCGACAGCAGCTCGTACCTGCGGTCGTTCTATGTTGTTCTATATATACCACGCAATGTATCGCCCGTGAAGTCATTTCGGCAGATTTGTTCTATGTTGTTCTATCTGTGGACGTTAGATGTCGAAGACGTAGCGCGAGCCCACGATCTTTTGGCGGCCGAGCAACAGGGGCCGCTCATCGGCATCGGTAAAGTAGGCCTCCATATAGAAGAGCGGCTCACCGACCGGCACCTCCAGCAGCGGAGCGGCTTGAGCATCGGCCAGTGCGATCTCCACGGTACAGGGATCGGACTTGAGCGGCGCGCGGCCCGAATGTTCGGCAACGACCGCAAAGATCGAGTTATCGGTAAGGTCCTCGTCGGCCAGCGTCTGCAGATAGGGATGGTCCGCCAGCACAAAGGCGTTGTTCTCGAGCATGACGGGGATGCCGTCGGCCGTGCGCACACGCTCGACCACGATGAGCTCGCAGCCTGGCTCCACGCCAAAGAACGCCGCGTCCTCGTGCGTCGCCGCGACCACCATACGCGACACCAGGCGCGCGCCCGGCACCATATCGTTGGCAGCACAGCCCTCGGTAAAGCTCTGGACATCGCCCTTCTGGCGAATCTTGCGCTTGAGCTTGGGAGCGCACACAAAGGTGCCCCTCCCCTGCTGGCGGTTGAGGTATCCCGCGCGCGACAGCTCCTCGATGGCGCGGCGCACGGTGATGCGCCCCACGCCGTAGGACTTCGCGAGCTCCATCTCGGCAGGGATGCGCGAGCCTGCCGAGTAGACACCGCGCGCGATCCCGCCCTTCAGGTCATCCATGACCTGCTGGTACAGCGGCACGGCGGGCACCTCGGCGCGCTCGGCACGCTCGGTTTTGCTCTCGGTTACCATCGTTTATGCTCCATCCCGCGCGTGCTCGGATTCAAACTCTTCAATCGCCGCCATAAACTGCTCGCCAAAGCTGTCGGCCTTTTTCTCACCGATGCCGTTGACCTGGATGAGCTCGTCACGCGTCTGCGGACGCAGGCGGCACAGGCCGCGCAGGGCCTTGTCGGAAAAGACCATGTACGGCGCCATCTCGAGCTCGGTCGAGATTTCCTTGCGAAGTGCCCGCAGCCGCTCGAACAGCTCGGCGTCGTCGCCCACGCGCGGACGCTGGTCCAGCTCGGCCTCCTCGCGCAGCAGGTCGACAGCGCGGCGGGCGCGCGCCGATGCCTTGCGCTTGGACGCGCGGCGTTTAACGGTAAAGTCGAACGCCTCGTCCTCGACCTCGCCGGCACGCGGACCCAGGCCCACCACCGGATACTGGCCCTGCGAGGTGGCCAGGTAACCGCGGCCACACAGCTGGCCGATGATGTCCTTAATGCGCCCGACCGATTCGCTCGACAGCTCACCGTAGCCGCGGTCCTCGTCCAGATGCATCTGCCGAATGCGCTCGGTATTGCCGCCGTGGAGTACGTCGGCGATGAGCGACTTGCCAAAGCGCATGGGGCGCGTAGCCACGTAGCGCACGGCGGCGCGGGCCATATCGGTCACATCCTCGACCTCGAACTGCGTGAGGCAGTTGCTGCAGTTGCCGCAGCCCTCGGTCTCGTCTGCTGTGCCGTCCGCGCCCGCAGCCGCATGCTCGGCCGCCGCTTCGTCGCCAAAGTAGCGCAGCATGTATTCGCGCAGGCAGCCGGTGGTGTTGCAGTAGCCCTCCATCTGGCTGAGCAGGCGGTAGCGGTTCTGAAGCGCCCACGCACGTTGCTCGTCGTCGAGCGCCTCGTCGGCCGCATCGCCGCGGTCGATCAAAAAGCGGCGCATGCGGAAATCGTTGCCGTTCCACAGCAGGTGACAGCTCGCCGGATCGCCATCACGACCGGCACGGCCCGCCTCCTGGTAGTAGGCCTCGATGCTCTCGGGCACGTTGTTGTGGATTACGTAGCGCACATTGGGCTTGTCGATACCCATGCCAAAGGCGTTGGTGGCAACCATCACCTGAATGTCGTCGTCGATAAAGGCACGCTGGCTCTGGCGACGGGCGTCGTTGCCCATGCCGGCGTGGTAGCGCCCCACGCGAATGCCGCTGGGGCCCAGCGCCTCGGCAAGCTCGCCTGCCAGCGCGTCGACCGTCTTGCGGGTCGAGCAATACACGATGCCGCTCTCGCTCGAATGCGCGATCACGTAGTCGCGCACCCACGCGGTCTTGGCCTTGTCGCCCATCTCCTCGCAGCCAAAGTAGAGGTTCTTACGATCGAAGCCCGTCACCACGGTTGCGGGGTTGTGCAGGCCGAGCATTTGCTGAATGTCCGCACGCACACGCTCGGTCGCCGTGGCGGTAAAGGCCGCCACGATGGGGCGCTGCGGCAGCGCATCGATGAACTCGCGAATCTGCAGATAGGCGGGGCGGAAATCCTGGCCCCATTGGCTCACGCAGTGGGCCTCGTCAATGGCCACGAGCGGCACGCCAATACCGCCTTCGGCCGCAGCTTCCTGGGCAAAGGCGAGAAAGCGCGGCTCGAGCAGGCGCTCGGGTGCCACGTACATAAGCTGGTAGCGGCCCTCGCGCGCCCGCTTGAGAACGGTATTTTGCTGAGCAGGCGTAAGGCTGGAGTTGAGATAGCTGGGGCGCGCACCCGCCGCGAGCAGCGCGCGGGTCTGGTCCTCCATGAGCGATAGCAGCGGACTCACCACAAAGGTGATGCCGGGCAGCATGAGCGCAGGCACCTGGTAGCAGATGGACTTGCCGGCGCCCGTGGGCATAACACCCAGCGCGTCGCGACCGGCAAGGATCGCATCGACCATGCGGTCCTGACCAGGGCGAAACGAGGTGTAGCCAAAATAGGCGCCGAGCGTGTCGAGCGCCATCTGCTGCATGCTATCGGTCATGGTTTCCTAACGTCAGAATCATCTGCCGCCGATTATACGCCGCCGCGGAGACAGCAGCACACGGCCGTCCCCCAGACTAGTCGTTGGGGACGTTCTTAAACGACTAGTCAAACAAGAACGTCCCCAACGACTAGTCATTTAAGAACGTCCCCAATGACTACCCCGAAAACGCCGATGTTTTAGCAAAGTCAGCGAAAGCCCGCCAGAGCGAGCAAGGTGCCTTGAAACAAGGCGGCATTGACCTTCTGGTCATGCCGCCGAAGTTGAAAGGCAGATTGCCGCTCTGGCGGGCTTGCAGCGTCGGCCGGTTACGCGGTTTGGCAAAACCGCGTAACTTACATGACCATGACGTAGCGCGATCCTACGTAGTACTGCTTACCCATCAGGACCGGCTCGCCGTTGGGACCGGTAAAGCCGGCGCGAAGGTTGAGCAGCGGATCGTGTGGAGCAATGCCCAGCTCGGCCGCCTGCTCGGTGTTGGCGCGCACGGCCTCGACCGAACGATAGCCAACCGAGACAATCGGGGTGCCACCGACACGCTCGACCTCGTCAAAGATCGATTTGTCCTCAAGGTCAGCAGTCAAAAGCTCACGGTACTCATCAAACGGCACAAAGATGTTCTCCTCAAAGATGGGCTCGCCGTCGGCCGTGCGCACGCGCTTAATATGCAGCAACAGCGCATCTCGCTGCAGGCCAAAGAATTCCATCTCGTTTTGGCGCGCCGGCACAATCTGGCGATCAACCACATGCGCGCCCGCCTTCATGCCGTTCGATGCGCACAGCTCGGTAAACGTCTGCAGCGCCGTAGCGTGGAACTGGCGGTTGATGTGCGGCGTGGCGACAAAGGTGCCGCGGCCCTGCTGCTTAACCAGGTAGCCATCAGAGCACAGCTCCTCGACGGCACGGCGCACGGTAATGCGGCTCACCTCATACTGCTCGGCAAGTTCGAGCTCAGACGGAATTCGCTCCTTGGGTGCATAAACACCCTTCTCGATCGAATCCTTAATCTCATCGTAAATCTGCTGGTAAAGCGGTGCGTTTTTAGGTGCGGACATATCTGTTCACTCTTATCAAGATATCGAAATAACTCATACGTATATAACGTCTGTTTATATGTTACCTCAGTTTGATAAAACGATACACCGCATACGGCAAATCCTTACTTGCCGTCGTCCTGTTGCAGGCTGTCCTGCTCGCTCAGACGCGCCTGCCTGCTCGCCATGCGCGCGGGCTTATCCGGATCGGGCACGGCCGTAGGCATGGGCTCGTCGACATGGCCGCCCCACCAGCCGCCCACAAAGTTGAGCGTGTGGAACACGTTGATCACGGCACCGGGGTCCACGTCGCACACCAGCTTGACGATATCCTGGCTCTCGTAGGTCGAGACAACGGTGTGCAGCAGGTACATCTTTTCGCGGCTGTACCCGCCGATGACCTCGGCGCAGCTAATGCCATGCTGAAAATGATCAACGTAGGCGGTCATGATCTCGTCGGCCTTGCGCGTCGTGATCTGCAGCGTCACGCGGTCGTAGCGACGATAGAAACTGTCGATGGTCTTGGTCGAAATAAACTGGAACACAATGGAGTACGCCGCGTTGTCCCATCCAAACATAAAGCCAAAGATCGCCAGGATAGCGCAGTTGAAGCCAAAGATGACGCCCCAGATGGTCTTGCCCGTGTGGTTGGACACCCACAGCGCGATAAAGTCGGTGCCGCCGGTCGAAGCACCCGACTTAAGCGCGATGGCGGCGCCCAGGCCCGAGACCACGCCGCCAAAGATGATGAGCATGATCTTGTCGCCCAAAAACGGCGCAAAGTGAAAGATGTTGAGGAACAGCGACGAAAGTGCGACCTGCATCATCGAGAAAATGACGAAACGCTTGCTAATCCCGCTCCAACACAGGAGCGCCACGGGAATGTTGAGCGCGAGCATGCCGAGTGAGATGTCGATACGAACGCCGCCGAGCGAGGTGACGCGATCGAGTAGGACCGCGACGCCGGTGAGGCCGCTCGGAAGCAAATCGGCAGGTTGAATGAACGCCTGAATCAGAAACGTCTGAAGAACGGCGGATATGGTGACCGCCACCGCCGTGATGGCGCGACGGACGATGGTGAGGCGGCCGAGCACGAGTACGCGGTCCGTGAGCTGATCGATGGCGTTCGCCACGCAGGCTCCTTTCGAAGGCAAATCTAGTTGTGGGGCATGTCGGCGATTGTAGCAGGAGTAAGAAAAAACCACCACAAAGGTGCCTGTCCCCTTCGTGGTGGTTTTGGCGGCTAGACGGCTAGATAGCAGATAGGATGTCGGTGAGGTTGTCGATGATGGTGTCGGCGGCGGACTGGTCCAGGTTGACGCCCTCGTGCGGACGCAGGGCCAAAACGCGAGCACCGGAGCGCTTGCCCGCCTCGATGCCCATCGGCGAGTCCTCGATGACCAGGCACTCAGCCGGCTCCACACCCAGCGCCTCCATGGCGCGCAGGTAGATCTCGGGGTCGGGCTTAAACGCGCTGCACTCGTGGCCGCTGATGGTGTAGTCCAGAACGTCGGCGATACCGGCGATCTCCACCAACTCGTCAATCAGCTCGCGATAGGACGAGCTCGCGATAGCGCAGAGCACGCCGCGCTCGTGCAGTTCACGCATCACCGGCTCCGTCTGCTCATTGAGCAACTCGGCATACGGAACGGGATGGACCGGGCTGTAGACCTGCTTGTACTCCACGCGCAGGCGCTCGCGAAGCTCGACATCGTCAGGCACCAGCGACTTCCAAATGGCGGGCTCGTTAGATCCCGAAAGATCGGGGATCTCGTCAAAGTGGAACCCCTTCTCCTCCATAAACGCCACGCGGCGACGATTGTAGAACCACTCGGTATCGACCAGCACGCCGTCCATATCAAACAGCACTGCCTTGATCATACGCATCTCCTCTCAAGAGCAAAAAGGGGACGGGGCTCAAACCCCATCCCCTTTCAATCAACCCGTAAGGTTTACTTACTTGTGATTAGTAGGAAAGCTTCCACATGTAGCGACGCATGGTCAGCGGGTGCTGACGGGCCTCGGCGATCTGGTTGCCGTACTCGCGCATAACGGCGAGGTGCAGCAGCGGGTTGAAGTAGGTGATGACGCTCGCCGGCACAGCGTCGGCCAGACCGTAGTCCTTGGAGTCGATCAGAGCGACCTTGGCGCCCATGCGCTCAAGGAAGGTGAGGGCGCGGGCGTCCATCGGACGGGTAGCACCATCGGACATGAAGAAGACGTAGGGCTTACCCTCGGTGGAAACCTCGAACGGGCCGTGGAAGTACTCGCCGGTGTTGTAGGCGGCGGCGTCGATCCACTGCATCTCGGTGAACAGGAAGGCGGCGTGAGAGTAGGCCATCTTCTCGGAGGCACCGGAAGCCATGAAGTAGATCATCTTGTCGTCCTTGAAGTCCTCGGCGAACTTCTTGGCGAGCTTGGTGCAGTGCTGAGCGGCGTTCTCGCACAGGTCGAAGATGTTGGTGAGGCCGGTGATCATATCCTCGTAGTGATCATAGCCCTCGGTCTGCTGAAGGATCTCGAGAGCGAGAGCGATGGCGTAGCCAGGCTTCTCGGCCTTGGCGGCATAGTTGGCGTGGAAGCCGTGGACGATGACGTGGTCGGCGTCGACGGTCAGAGCGGAGCCAGCCTTGTTGGTGAGGGAGACGACCGGGCAGTTGTGCTTCTTGGCGGTCTTGTTGGCCTCGACGGTCTCGGGCGTGGAGCCACCGAGGGAGCAGGTGATCACGAAGGTGTGCTCGTTGACCCAGGAAGGCGTGTCGTAGTTGAACTCGTTAGCGGTGAAGATCTGAACGTTCAGCTTGTCCGTGTTGTTGGCCAGGAAGTACTTGGCGGGGTACAGGTCGGACATGGAAGCACCGCAGCCGACGAAAGCGACGCTGTGGATCTCGTGGTTGGACAGGACGTCAGCGACGATCTGCTTAGGGAGGTTAAGGTCGATCTCGTACATCTGACACATTCCTTTCGATTTTTGCGGCGCCACATTGCCGGGCGCTCGCAGGGTTACTGAGGTTAGGACCGAGTCGCCGGTCCGTTGAGGATGTGACATAAGGGACGGTCCCTTTGTCACGTTTGGGGATGGGAACCTGCCTGGGGTATGGGATGCCAGGCAGGCCCCCGGGGGAAAGCGATTGGACGCTAGGTCGCGACTAGGCCAGGATGCCGGCCGCGGAGAGGGCGATGCCGCCCACGATGGCGATCACGAGAAGCCAACCGGTGTTGACGTTCTTCTTGATGAGCGCATACATAAGGCCGGTGAGGCCGAGGGAGATCATCTGAGGCATCATGCCGTCCAGGATGTCCTGGATCACGACGGTGCCGTCAGCGAACTGCAGCGGGGTGGTGGCGCCGATCAGCGTAGCGATCATGCCGCCCACGGACATAAGACCCACGATGCCGCAGACATACATGAGCTTCTCCATGAGGTCGCCGCCCTGGAGCTTGCTCAGGTACTGGTGACCACCCTGATAGCCCATCTTGGCGGCGAACCAAGTGATCAGCACAGAGGGGACGATGGAGATAAGCATAGCCAGGATCGGGCCCATGACGGAGCCCTGCTGAGCCAGCTGAACGCCCAGACCAAAGGCGATGACGCGGATGGTGCCCTGGAAGAAGGAGTCACCGATACCGGAAAGCGGGCCCATGAGGGAGGTCTTGACCGCGTTGATTGAATCGGGGTCAAAGTTCTCGGGATCCTTGGCGTACTCCTCCTCCATGGAGGCGGCGAGGCCCAGGACGAAAGCGCTCGTCTGCGGGGTGCAGTTGTAGAACGCCATGTGACGGTGGTAAGCCTCTTTCTTAGCAGCAAGCTGCTTGGGGTCGGACTCGTCCGGATAGAGGCGGTCGAGCGTGGGAACCATGCCGTAGAGGAAGCCCATGTTCATCTGACGCTCGTAGTTCCAAGAGGCCTGGATGGCCCAGGAGCGCCAGAAGAACTGGCTGACCTTCTTGTTCAGGGACACGTCCTTGGTTGCGGTTGCCATAGTGTGTTCCTCCTTAGTCTTCGTCGTCTTCGAGCGGATCGTAGTCGGAATCGACACCGGCAGCTGCATGGGAACCGTTGAACTTGAAGCCCATGAAGACGATAGCCAGGCACACACCGATCAGAGCGACCGCGATGACGGACAGGTTGAGGTAAGCGGCGAGCAGGAAACCGATGAACAGGAACGGGGTCATGCCCTTCTTGATCATCATGGTGAGCAGCAGGGCCAAGCCGTAGGCAGTCATGATCTTGGTCGAGACGTTCAGACCAGTGGACAGCCACTCGGGAACCATGTTGACGATGGCCTGGACCAGGTCGGTACCGACAAAGACGGCCAGGAAGATCGGCAGGAAGTACATGATGGCGTACAGACCGGAGCCGGCGCAAATGTGCATACGGTAGGCGGTCTTGAACTTGCCGTTATCGATCGCGCTATCGGCCACATGGGTGAGGGCGGCGATGATGGAACGGAAGACGATGCCGAGGAGCTGACCCAGGACGGCGACCGGGATGGCGATCGTCATGGCGGTCTCGGCGGAAGCGCCGGTCAGGCAAGCGAAGGCGGAAGCCACGATGCCGCCCAGGACCATATCGGGCGGAACGGCAGCGCCGACCGACACGAGGCCCATGGAAACGAGCTCGACGGCAGCACCGACGGCAAGGCCGGTGGGCACATCGCCCAGCAGCAGACCGACGATCGTAGCTCCAACGAGGGGCTGCTCGAAGTTAAGACGACCGAGCAGGCGGGAGTCCCACATGCAGAACACGCCGACGAGGCCGACGAGCACCGCACTGATGAACGTATTCATACCCTTCTCCTTTCAGTCAGGCAAAAGCCTGGTTGATTACAGCTTGGCGTCGATGTCGACGCTCTGATACGTGGGGGTCTGCTGAACGTAGAGCTTGATGCCCATGTCGAGCAGCTGGTTGACGTCAGCCTTCTGGGTGGCGTCGAAGAAGACGGAGCTGTCCTTGCCGCCGATCTGATCGGCACCGTCGTGGTTGGCGGTGGCGCCCAGGTTGATGGCATCGAGCTTGTAGCCCTGGCAGAACTGCAGCATCTCGGCGGTGTTGCCAAAGATGAACATGACGCGCTCGCCGAGGGTGTTGAGCTTGTCCATCTTGGCGAGGGCACGCTCGACGGTGAAGACGTTCAGGCGCACGCCCTGGGGCTTGGCCAGCTTAAGAGCGCCCTTCTTGATGTCATCGTTGGCGGCGGAGTTGTCGACGACGATGATGCGCTCGGCCTGGACCTTGGTAGTCCAAGTAAAGACGACCTGGCCGTGCAGCAGACGGTAGTCAAGACGTGCGAGGACGATCTTGGCGGGACCGGCGTTGTGGCGGGCGGCCTTGGCCTTCTTGACGGGGGCTGCGGCGACCTCGACCGGGGCGTTGGGGTTGGTCAGACCCGTGCGGGCCTCGTTGATGAGGGCCGCGAGCTCGGCGCCCTTGACGGGGGCGGGGCTCATAGCGAGCGTGAGCGCCAGCGGGATGTTGAAACCGCTGACAACCGTGAACTTCATGCCGTTCTTGGAAAGCTCGACCATGTTGTTGTTGACCGAGCTACCGAGCATATCGGTTAGCACATACACGGTGTCGTCCGCGTTGAACGTGGCGATCATAGCCTCAACCTTATTGGTGATGGGCTCCTTGTCGTCACGAGCAAGCGACACGACGTGGACGTTCGACACGTCGCCGAGAACCATCTCGAGCGTGTCTTTGGCGCCTGCGGCCAGGCCGCCATGAGATGCGAGAATGATCTGATTCATCTTGCCTCCTCCTTTTCGTTATGGTCATTATAACGTCTTATACGTTGCTTATATTGCTAATTAGTATAAAGACCGTTCGCGGGTGAAAATCGACCGTTGGCGGGTTTAACGTACTCGAAACGTTGGGGCTGGGAGGGCGGCGCTGGCTGGATAGCCCCAGGTCAGACGCTGCACGCAATCCCCTATCGCACAAAGTACCAGGGGCTTTCCTGCACGGTGGGCTCCAGTGCGATGCCGGTGCGCTCCTTGAACAGATCCATGTCCTGCGATTTCTCCGTCCACCACGCGTTGGGCTTAAAGGTCATGCTCTCGACAATACGTTTCACAATGACGCCGTTGCGCAGCTTGGAGAAGTCGGTGTTCATGATCAGGATGGACGTGAGCACCAGTGCAATGCCCAGGACCTTGATCGCGCCGGCGGACTCGGCATAGATGCCAATGCCCAGCAAAACGGTGACGACCGTCTCGAACGACATCACGACGGGGACCTTCGATGTCTCGAGCCCCATAGACAGGCCCTGCATATATAGGATGTACGCTACGGCCGTGGGAATCAGGCCAAAGCCCGCGAAGAGCAGGATAAGCTGCGGCGACATGGCAGCCGCCATATCGGGCCACGGGGCCGTGATGGCGGCCATAACCGCGCCGCCAAAGACGAAGCCCCAAAAGGTGACGGCCAGCGGGTGCACGGTTTTGGTCGCTATGCGGCTGAACACCGCGAGCAGCGCACCGCACAGTCCGGCGATGACACCCGAGGTGACGCCCCAAACCGAGAAATGGAAACCCGACAGGTCGCCGTTCGTTACCGCGAGCACGCAGCCCAGGATGTTACAGGCGATGGCCATGAGCTTTACCGAGGTGACGCGCTCTTTATAGAGGATGCGGCCCAGGATGCAGCCAAAGACCGGCGAGGTGTAGAGCAAAACCGACGCCGTGGACATGCCCACCTCGCGCATACACTCGTAATAGAGCGTGTTGGCGGTGGCAAGGCCGATGATTCCGACGAGCGCGCAGGGGATGAGCTCTTTGGGGCTCGCCTTGAACAGGGCCAGCGGACCCGGGGCCGTGATCGCCCCCTCGCCGGGGCGGCAGCCCATAAATGCCAGCACGGGCGCCAGGATGAGCGCGCCGACCAGCAGACGGAAGGCCGCCATGCTCTGGGACGTAACGCCCATGGCCGAGATGCCGTTGACATAGATTCCGATGGTGCCCCACATAAGCGCGGCGATCAGCACCAGCACATAGCCCAGATTGCTTCTCTTCAACGTAGCCTCCTTGGCTTTGTTACCAATACGTTTCGTACTACGTTATAGTCGTTATATACATTTATCAAGACCGAAATCGGCCGACGGGAAAATCTACTCCACCTAGTCATTGGGACGTTCTTTAACGACTAGTCATTTAAGAACGTCCCCAACGTCTATAGGAGTGTCCCCAAGTGCCGGCACAAAAGGAACGTCCCCAAGTGCCAACCGAGGCAACGCCGCAGATAGAGGACGGACAGCGAGCGGGTCGCATTTGAGGCAAGGTGACGTGAAGCGAAAGGGCGCTGACCTTCTGGTCGCGCCCTTGAAGCTGAACGTCAGATTGTCCAAATGCGGCCCGCGCAGCGTCGGCCGGTCCGCCGTTCGGTAGAACGGCGGAACTAATAGTCCAGCTTCCACATGTAGCGGCGCGTCATGTAGTCCTTGTGGGTGACGGCGGAAAGCGCACGCATGTAGACGTTGTTGAGGATCGGGGCGAAGATCAGGTGATTGAAGTACTCGCTCACGCTGTCCTTGATGTCGTTGAGGCCGAGCTCCTTGGCGTCGAGCTGATAGACGCGCTCGCCACCGTACTGGTTGACGAAGCGGATGCCGCGCTCGTCGTTGCAGCGGCTGCGGCCGACGCTGATGAGCTGGAACAGCGAGGTACGCTTGTCCAGGATCTCGAAGGGACCGTGGAAGAAGTCGCAGGTGTTGATGGTGCAGGAATCGATCTGCAACATCTCCTGAACGTTGCAGATGCTAAAGACGTAGGCAGCGCCAAAGAGCGGGCCCTGAGCCATGACGTTGATGTAGGGCTTGTCGGCGTTCTGCTCGGCCCACTTGGCGGCCAGCGGACGGGTGTACTCGACGGCCTTGCGGTAGATGGGATCGACCAGGTCGAAGGCGGCCATGGCGGTCTCGTACTCGGCATAGCCCTCGGTCTGCTGCGTGAGCTCCATGGCGATCATGGTCACGACGGCGGAGTTGGTGCGGCCCATGCAGGACTCGTCGACGGCCAGGCTGTCGTACTGGACCTTGTAGTCGCAGACCTCGGTGAGGCCGGACTCGTCAACATAGATGGCAATGGTGCTGGCGCCGTGATCCTTGGCGACCTGAGCGGCGACGATGGTCTCCTTGGTGCCGCGCATGGACACGACGACGGCCAGGGTGTTCTCGTTGACGTAGGCCGGGGTGGCGTGCACGAACTCGTTGCTGGTGTAGCTGGAGCTCACGACCTGCGTAGCCTCGTGCTCCATAAAGTACTGGGCAGGATAGTTGCCGCCGTTGGATCCGCCGGCGCCGATCCACACGACGCGCTTGATGCCGCCCTTGTCTGCCTTGTCGGCCAAAACCTGGGATACGACGTCCTTGACCTGTTCCTGAGTAGTCATCGTGCATCAGCCTTTCTTCTCGTTTGATGCTGTCGATGGCATACAAGTTACATACATGTTTTGGCGATGTCGACTAGTTGTATGCTATATTTGTCTTAGATATTTTGCTGGCGTGTTTTTCAGAAATCATTTACCAGCGATTTTGTTGTCTGATTGAATACATGCTTTCTTTGGCAAGCATACAGGTTAGGTACAGGTTGGTCGCATGAGCACTTCGTCGAAAAAGAACTTGGCCCAATACGAGCGCCTGGCGGGCACGCTGCGCGACCGCATCGCCGCCGGCACCTATGCGCGCGGAGACAAGCTGCCATCCGAGATGGAGCTCATGGCAGAATCGGGTCTGTCGCGCAGCACCGTGCGCCACGCGCTTAAGGTGCTGGTGGGTGAGGGCCTGGTGCGCACCGAGCGCGGACGCGGCGCCTTTGTGGCCGATACGCCCGAGGTGCACGAGAACAACCTGGTGTTCTCGAGCTATACGAAGCAGGTCGAGGGCCAGGGCATGAAGCCCACCACGCGCACGGTGGACTCGGGCTTTGCCAAGGCGGCGGGCAGCGTGGCCAAGTTCTTTGATGCCGCCGTGGGCAGCAAGCTCGTCAAGCTCGTCCGCCTGCGCTATCTGGACGACGTGCCGCTGTGCCTGGAGACCACGTATCTGCCGCCGAGCTTTGGGGCGCTCATCGACCGCGACATCAACGGATCGCTCTATGCCACGCTACGCCAGGAGTTTCACCGTGCCCCGGCGCAGGGCCACAAGACCTTTGAGGTGTGCTATGCCTCGCAAAACGAGGCATTCCTGCTCAACGTTGAGCGCGGCCAGGCGCTGATCCTGATCACCGACTATGTCTATGACACCGACGGTCGCCCGCTCCACGTCTCCAAGCGTATCCAACGCACCGACCGAGCCAAATACACCGAACCCATCGGCTAACCTGCCAAAATAAACCTGTCCCTAAATGGTAGGTTTGGGGAGGTCGGGGAACCAGGTTGGTTTGGGCTGGTTGGGGACGCGCTCGGCTAGGACGAGCTCCATCCAGCACATGTCGTACCAGCGGCCGAACTTTTGCGCGCAGCGGTCGAAAGCGCCCACCAGGCGATACCCCATGTGGGCATGGAAATCCTGGCTGTTGTGCGTCAGATACTCGTCATCCTTGTCGTGTGGCACGGCAATGAGCGCGCACATGTTGGTGATGCCCATCGCGATCAGGCATTGCTTGAGCGCGTCGTGCAGCTTGCGACCCAGCCCGCCATGGCACACGTCGCGCGCCAGATAGATCGATGTCTCGACCGACCAGTCGTAGGCCTCGCGGCTATTGAGTGCGCTCACGTAGGCATAGCCCACCGGGCGCCCGTCCAGTTCCATCACCAGGTACGGATAGCGCTTGAGCGTACGCTCGATGCGCCCGGCGAACTCCTCAACGCTCGGCACCTTGTATTCGCAGGTGATTGCCGTCTCGAGCACGTACGGCTCGTAGATGGCAAGCAAGGCCGGCGCATCATCGGGCGTCGCCAGGCGAATCGTCGGCTCGGACATCTCGGATTTCTCGGGCATACAGCCCCTCCCCCTCAAAAGCAAAAGCCGCCCTGCGCCAAACCCAAGCGCAGGGCGGCCTCTCATCATCACATCAATCTACAGGACAGCCGCCAGCGCGTCGATGTCCTCCTGCGTCGTGGCCCAGCTGGTGCAAAAGCGCACCACGGTGTGGGTCTCGTCGTACTTTTCCCAGTACTCGATCGCCGCATGCTCGCGAATGCGGGCCATGTCCTCGTTGGGCAGAATCACGAACTGCTGGTTGGTCGGCGTCTCCAAGAAGAACTGGTAGCCGCGCTCGTGCAGCACGCGACGCAGCGCCTTCGCGGTCTCAATCGCCTGACGGCCGATCTCAAAATACAGGCCATCGGTAAAGAGCGCCTCGAACTGCACGCCCGTCAGGCGGCCCTTGGCCAGCAGCGCGCCGTGCTGCTTAATACGCGGAATGGGATGCGCCGGAGCGTGCATGCCGCAAAACACCACGGCCTCGCCGCACAGGGCGCCGCACTTGGTGCCGCCGATGTAGAACACGTCGCACAGCTGCGCCAGCTCGGGCAGCGTAATGTCGCACACATCGGCCGCCAGCGCATAAGCCAGGCGGGCGCCATCCACAAACAGCGGAATCTCGCGCTTCTGGCACACCGCGTGAATCGCCGCCAGCTCGGCCTTGGAATACAGCGTGCCGTACTCGGTCGAAAGGCTCACGTACACGGCACCCGGGAACACCGTGTGCTCGTAGCTCTCGTTTTCGTAGAACACCTGGATATAGTTCTCGAGGTCCTCGGCGTGCATCTTGCCCTCGTAGCCGGGGATGGTGAGCACCTTGTGGCCGCCAAACTCGATAGCGCCCGCCTCGTGGCAGGCAACGTGACCGGTCTCGGCGGCAACGACGCCCTCGTAGGGCGCAAGCAGCATGTCGATTACCGTGGCATTGGCCTGCGTGCCGCCCACCAGCAAGAACACATCGGCATCGGGGGCCTGGCAAGCCTCCCGGATGAGCTGCTTGGCATGCTCGGTGTGCGCGTCGGTACCGTAGCCGGGCTGCGGCTCCATATTGGTGTCGACGAGCGCCTGCAGCACCGCCGGGTGTGCGCCGTGGGAATAATCATTGTTGAACGCGAGCATGGCAATCCTCTCTTACCGGGTTTCGGCTAGATGATTCAAACGGGGTTATTGTACGCCGTGCGGATAGGCAATGCGCGCGGCAAGGCATTCGAGCGCCAGCACCAGGGCAAAGCCGCAGCTCACGTCACTCAAAAAATGCGCACCGATCACGATGCGGCCAAAGGCGACGAGCGACGCGACGGCAGCCGCGGCCCAAAAGACCACGCGGCGGCGCGACGGCTTTTCCGTAAAGGCAGCCGTGGGAAGCCCGGCGAGCATAAGGCCGATCGCCGCATGCGCCGTGTGCCCGCTCGCAAACGACTTAAAGCCATCCTTGATCACGCCGGCCGCAATATAGCTCCACTTGTCGGGGTTGCCAATCACCCACCACGGCTGAAAATTGAGCCCCGGCGTGACCTCGATCACACGCATGCGCGGGCGCGACCACAGCGGCTTAACGATGACGTTGAGGATAATGGCCTGAGCGACCCACACAGCAAGCACCATCAACGCCCAGCGCGTGAGCTCGTCGGGCGAGGTTTTGCGCGTAAGGCGATAGACGATGAGGTTGGCGGCGATGACCAGCACAAATGTCAGTACCAACTGGACCGCGACGAGCTTGCAGCCAACCCGCAGGGACGAAATGATCTCGTAGCCGGCCAAGCCTACATTTACGAGGATGCCGAGCGCGGCGAGCCATTTGCTCCTCCTGGAATCGGGGTGCGCCGCACGCACGAGCATAACGCCCGCGATGCTCGCCGTCAGTTCAAACGGCAACTCGCCGGCGGCCTCGACAAAGCGACCGTATATGTTGGACGAGTTGAACAGCGCACTCGAGATTTGGTAATCGAAAAACGTGCCGATGAGCAGGCAGAGAGCCAGAATGGCCGCAATGGCAGAGGCATCTTTCTTATAGATGTACCCGAGCATGGCTTCCTTTCGGTCGGGTGGAGAATCAACCAGCGACGTGGTGGAACCTTGTCCCACCACGCCACTTACTTGTTAGTCATCATCACTCGCGCCTAACTGCTGCAGCAACATAAGCGCGGCTGCCACCGGGCCGGTGCCGTCGTTGGCATCGAGGCCGCGGCCCAGGCCGCTGCCCGCGCCGGCGCCCGCCTTGTAGGGCACCGACAGCTTGCGGCTCTTGGGAAAGTTCACCGCCCCGTAGCGATTCTTGAGCTCGAAGGCCACCTTCTTGGGCACGTCGACGCCCAGGAAGGTAATGCGCCCGCCGCTGAGCGTGACGCTCTCGAGCCCCAGACGCTCGCCGCGAATGCGGATACGCGCGCGGTTGAACAGGTTGAGTCCCGCCAACGGTAGCTCGCCATGCGCGGCCTCGGTCTCCTCCTGCACCTCATCGATACTCTCCAGGTCCTCTGCCGCCGCGAGCTTACGGTACACGAGCACGCGCTGGTCCACCGCCGGCATATATTCCTCGGACAAGAAGTAGTCGGCCGGCAGGTTGATGCCCACGCTCGCCGCCTCCACGCCGGCATCGTCATCGCCGCGCGCCTCGGCCACGGCCTGTCCCAGCATCTGCGTAAACAGATCAAAGCCCACGCTCGACAGGTTACCGTGCTGCTCGGCGCCCATAAGCGAGCCGGCGCCGCGAATCTCCAGGTCGCGCATGGCGATGCGCATGCCGCTGCCCAGGTCCTGGAACTCGGAAAGCGCGGTCAGGCGCGCCGTGGCCTCCTCGGTCAGCGGCAGCTCACCGGGGAACATAAAGTAAGCGTATGCCTGCGTGGCCGAGCGACCCACGCGGCCCTTGAGCTGGTAGAGCTGTGCCAGACCCAGGCGCTGCGAGTCCTCGATGATGAGTGTGTTGGCCGTGGCGTTATCGATGCCGCTCTCCACGATGGTCGTGGCGATGAGCACGTCAATCTTTTTGGTCGCGAACTCGATCATCACGTCCTCGACCTCGCGCGGGCTCATCTTGCCATGCGCCACGCCCACGCGCGCCTCGGGCGCGGCCTCGTGAACGCGCGCCACGGCGTCGTCGATGGTCTTGACGCGGTTGGACACGTAGTACACCTGGCCGCCGCGGCCCACCTCCAGTCGAATCGCCGCGCTCACCACATCGGGGTCGTACTCCCCCACGTGCACGATCACGGGCCGGCGCCCGGTCGGCGGCGTCGTGATCAGGCTCATGTCGCGCACGCCGCTCGTGGCCATCTGCATGGTTCGCGGAATGGGCGTTGCCGAAAGCGTGAGCACGTCGATCTGCTCGCGCAGGTTCTTGAGCTGCTCCTTATGCTGTACGCCAAAGCGCTGTTCCTCGTCGATGATCACCAAACCCAGGTTCTTGGGGTTCACATCGGCAGAAAGCAGGCGATGCGTGCCGATAAGCACGTCAATCGTGCCCTCGGCAAACGCCTTGAGCGCGCGCTTTTGCTGCGCCGGCGTGCGGAAGCGGCTGAGCACCTCGACCTCGAGGCCAAACGGGGCAAAGCGCTCAAAGAACGTCTCGTAGTGCTGCTGGGCCAGAATGGTCGTGGGGCAGAGCACCATGACCTGACGGCCGGAATCCACGCACTTAAACGCCGCGCGCAGGGCGACCTCGGTCTTGCCAAATCCCACGTCGCCGCACAGCAGGCGGTCCATGGGCTTGGGCGCCTCCATGTCGGCCTTAATGTCGGCGATGGCCTCCAGCTGGTCGCGCGTCTCGTCGTAGGGGAAGCTCTGCTCCATCTCGATCTGCTCGGGCGTATCGGGCGGGCAGGCGATGCCGGTAATCGACGAGCGACGCGTATAGAGGTCGACCAGGTCAAACGCCAGCTTTTTGGCATTCTTGCGCGCCTTGTTGGTGGCACGCGTCCAGTCGGCGGTGTTGAGCCTGGTCAGGCGCGGCTTGTCGCCGTCGGGACCGACGTAGCGAGTGATGCGGTCGACCTGCTCCAGCGGAACGTAGAGCTTGTCGCCGTCGGCATATTCCAGCAAAAAGTAGTCGCGTTCCTTGCCGCCCACTTCCTGGCGCGCGATCTCGCTAAAGAGCGCGATGCCGTGGGTGGCGTGCACCACGTAGTCGCCCGGCTTAAACGGGAACGTGATCTGCGTAATGTCCACCTTGCGGCGGCTGCGCGCGCGGTTGGCGTCCATGCGGGCGTTGAGGTCGGCAATGGAGAACACGGCCAGGTTGGCATCGGGCACCACCACGCCCTGCGGCAGCGCGGCGTCCACAAAGGTCACGCGCCCGCGCGAGATGGTGGGCACGGCGGCGCCGGCAGCGGCCTGGGCGGCGCCGGCCTCGAGCGACCGGGCGTTGAGCGCGTCGGCTTTACGGTCACGGATCGAAGCATGGGCCTGCTGACGAGCAGTGCGATCGGCAGAATCCGCCGCCGCCACGCGCACGCGGTCGCCGATGAGGCCCGCATTTTCGGGCGCCGCGGTCAGCGATTCCTCAAAGGTAATGCCCTCGTCGCCAAAGGTGAGCTCCATCGACTCGCGTGCACCGCGGTCGGGAATGGCAAACACGCAGGCATAGCGCTTGCCCACGACCTCCTGAATGCGCGTCATAAAACGATTGTCCGAGCCAGCAATGGCCGGCTGCTCGATCTTGAGCTCGGCCGTCACCGCACCGCCGGCACGGATGAGGCTCACGTAGTTCAGGCGCTGCTGAGCACCAAAGTCGAGCTGCTGGGCGCGCACGTACAGGCCATCCAGACGGTCGACCCCCGCCTCGCCGGCACGGGCCTCGATATCCTCGTAGGCGCGAAGGCAATCGTCGAACAGCGAGCGCGGCTCGGACAGCACCACAAGCGCCTTGCCGCTCACATGCGACAGCGGGCTCACGGTCTGGCCGTACATCACCGGCAAAAAGCGGTCGAGCTCGGGCGTGACGATGCGCGCGTCCACCATCTCGAGCAGCGCCGCCAGCTTGCTGTCGTCCTGGCTGGCGCGATAGAGCGCCACGTGCATGTTATGGACGGCCTCGTCGGTGAGTGCCAACTCGCGACAGGGGAAGATCTCGATGCTGTCCTCGTTGCCGATGGTCTGGCCCGTGGAGCTCACCATGCGACGGATGCGATCGATCTCGTCGCCGAAGAACTCAATACGCACGGGCGCTTTTTCCTGCGCGGGGAACACCTCGACGGCGTCGCCGTGCACGCGGAACAGACCAGGCGCGTCGGCAGCGCCGGCATTGGTGTAGCCCATGCCCACCAGGCGCTGCGGCACCTCGTCAAAGGGAATCTCCTCGCCCACCGCAAAGGTGGTGGACTCCCAGTAGCGGCTCTCGACCGGCGGCACGCAACGCAGCAGCGCACGGGCCGAGGCGACCATGATGCACTTGTCGCCACGTACGATGCGCCCGAGCGCCTCGCAGCGCTGGGCCACCACGGCGTCGTCGGGCGCCTGGTCGCGCCAGGGGTAATCCTTGCGCTCGGGGAACCGGCACACGTGCGCCAACCCCACATAGGCGGCAAGACTACGCGCGGCACGGTCGGCTGCGTCCTCGCCGCTCACGATGTAGACCGTGGGGCGCGGGCGACGCGCAAACTGGGCGGCGGCCATAAGCGTACGGCCCGACTGCGACACGGCCAGCGTCACATCCTCGCCGGCATCGAGCCCGGCCTCGACGGTCTGCAGTGCCTCGGCAGTGTAGAGCTGCGCGGCTATACGGTGAATGAGCATGTTGTTCCTCCGGCATCGCAACGCCAAAAGCCCGCCGGGGCAAGCTCGGCGGGTCGTACGTCAAATACATTGCCTGTCATGGTAGCGCATGGTGCAGGGCCCAACTCAGGGGCACCAACAGCGCCGCAAGAAAAACGCCAGACGGACGAGCCGCTTGGCGCTATCGGAGCGAGTTATACGCCAAGCCTAGTCGTAGACGCCCATCTTGAGCAGCGTAAAGGTCGGAACACCGTCGCCTTGCGCAACGCGAACCGTACAGGTCTCGGTGCGGCCCCTGGACGCATCAGCCTGAATTGCGGCGATATACTGATCCTTCGGCAGGCCATAGGTGCTCTCGGGGATGTCGGAAGGAAGTAACATACCGCCAGCACCGTAGACCTCATAGGTGAGCTCGTAGATGTTGTCGCCAAGGTCCGTCGCGCCCGTAACGATGGCACACGGTGGGTTGTAATTTCCCTGGCCGTATTCTTGTTTGAGATACAAATACCCGTCATGTGCTTCGGCCGAATCGGCAAGCATCTGCCCACCCGATCCCTTATCAAAGGTCATGTCAGCATCCGAGAGCGTCAGACCCGTCAGGCGATTGAGTTCCCTATTGATCACATCGGTCGCCATGCGCTGATAGTGACCATTGTCATAGTCACCCTTCTCGATTCGATACGGCGCGTTGTCAATAAAATGGCACCAGATGAACTTAACCAGCTTGTATTTCTCGTCATCAGAAAGTCCATCAGTCGAATCGAAACTGCCCGTCTGATACCAGTCCAGATCGAAGTGTTCCTCCGTAAAGTTCGACAGGAACAGGTTTGCAGCAGCATAGGTTGCCTGGTCGTTGAGGTCGACCTTTACACTGCTGCCGGTCTGCTCAGGCTCATCCGCCTCGTCCTCGTCGGCGGCGGGCTTCTCCTTGACGCTTCCCTTGTCCTTGTGCTCGGCTGAACCCTCGTCGGACCCAAGTACCGTAATCCGCGACGAGTTGCCCTGCCCAAGCGGACCAAGTACGCCGGTCAGCGCCAGAGCGGCACCGCCGGCAACGAGCACGCCCGCCACGCACATGCCGACAATCACCGCGCGCTTATGCGATTTCTTTTGCACGGGAGGCATCCCTGCCGCCGGCATCGGCGCGGGCTCAGCAGGCGCCGCAGCCGGAGAGGCAGCGCCCATGCGCGCCCCGCAGTTCGTGCAAAATTCAGTTCCGTTGGGCATCTCGGAGCCACACTTGGTGCAAAACATATTCGGGCATCCCCTCACAACAAACAGCATCTATCGCCATCATATTGAGCCCTCAAAACGCAAATGTGTTGCGCAACATTGGCCACAGCCTTCGGACGCCGGCAAAACGTGCCGGGCCCTACCCCGTCACGCGCACGCTGGGACAAAGGTCGGCCAGCGGACATTCGTCGCATTTAGGCTTGCGGGCGTCGCAGATCTCGCGGCCAAAGGTAATCCACTGGTGGTTGACCGACTCCCAATACTCGTGCGGCAAAATCTTGAGCAGATCTTGCTCGGTCTTGAGCGGCTCTTTGGCATGCGTCTTGGGACTCAGCATCAGGCGGTGCGCGATGCGGTTGACGTGCGTATCGACCGCGATGCCCTCGACAATGCCAAACCCCACGTTGAGCACGATGTTCGCCGTCTTGCGCCCCACGCCCGGCAGCTTGACGAGCTCCTTCATGTCGGCAGGTACCTCGCCGCCGTAGTCGGCGACGATCATCCGCGCGGCCTCCACGGCATGCTTGGCCTTACTCTTATAAAAGCCGAGTGACTTAATGGTGTCCGCCACGTCGGTCACACTTGCCCCGGCCATGGCCTCGGGTGTGGGCCACTGGGCAAACAGTTGGGGCGTCACCTTGTTGACCTGCGCGTCGGTCGTCTGAGCCGAGAGCAGTACCGCGATGAGCAGCCTAAAGGGATTCTCGTGGTCCAAAAAGCACTCAACCGGGCCATAGCGACGGTTGAGGCGCTCACACACCTCAACGGCGCGCTCGCGTTTGGCGGCATTGGTCTCGCGTGGCATAGCGGCTCCTCGGCTCAGCGGCACAATAAACTACAGGCACGATTGTCCCACGTCCGGGGCGCTTACGCCTCCAAAAATGCGCCGGTCTGGCGGCCCCACAGGCTTGCGTACTCGCCGCCCGCCTCGACAAGCTGCGCGTGCGTGCCGTCCTCGACGATCTCGCCGTCCGCCAGCACCACAATGCGGTCGAGCGCCGCCACGGTGGACAGGCGGTGGGCCACCACGATGGAGGTGCGCCCGCGCATCAGGTTTTCGAGCGCTTCCTGCACCAGCGCCTCGGACTCGCTGTCGAGGGCAGAGGTCGCCTCGTCGAGCACCAGAATCGGCGCGTCGGTGAGGATGGCGCGGGCGATAGCAACGCGCTGACGCTGACCGCCCGAAAGCTTTACGCCACGCTCGCCCACCATGGTGTCAAAGCCATGGGGCAAGCGGTCGATAAACTCCAGCGCATTGGCTAGGCGCGCGGCCTCGCGAATCTGCTCGTCGGTAGCATCGGGGCGACCGTAGGCGATGTTCTCGCGAATGGAACGGTGGAACAGCAGTGCCTCCTGCGGCACGTAGGCGACCTGCCGGCGCAAACTCTGCTGCGTGCAGCGCGAGACATCCTGGCCGTCGACGAGTACGCGGCCGCCCTGCACGTCATCCAAGCGCAACAGCAGCTTGGTGAGCGTCGTCTTGCCCGATCCCGATTTGCCCACCAGGCCCACGCGCTGGCCTGCGGCCACATGGAGCGTCAGGTCATCGAACACGCTCTCGCCCGTCGCGGCATCGCGGTACGCAAAGCTCAGGTGCTCAAAATCGATCGCGCCCTCGCGCACCTTGAGCTCGGGGGCATGCGGGTCGTCCGCCACCAGGCGTGGCTCGTCCAGCACGCGCGTCATCTCGGCGGCGTCGCCCAGCGCGCGGTTGATGCGCTGCATCATGGAGCTCACGTAGTTCAGGCGCATGGTGAGGTTGTACGTGTAGGTAAAGATCATGACGAGCGAGCCGGCCGAGACGCCAAACCACGCGTTGCCGCCCGCCACGAACACGCTCACCACGGCCATGGTGATGACGATAAGGCCCGAGGTCGTAAAGTTGCGCTGCATCATGGCGTGCATCGAGACCGTCTCGGCATCGCGCGCGGCACGGTCGGCGGCATCGAACAGGTCGCGCTCAAAGTCCTCTCGCCCGCACGTCTTGACGGCCAGGTTATTCGTGACCGCGTCGGACAGCACGCCCGACAGCTTGTTCTGGGCGGCGGACGTGGCGGCCGAAAGCGGCATGATGCGCTTGTACATAAGCCAGACAAACGCGATGTAGACGAACATGATGGCGACCAGGATCACGGTAAACGTGGGCACCACCGGGGCGAGTGCTGCCACCGTGCAGATAACCGACGTGATAGTGGGGATGAGCGAATACACCGTTACGTCCACCAGACCCGTGTAGCCGCTCATAAAACGGCTCGTCTGGCTCACAAGCGATCCGCCAAAGCGGCTGGTATGGAATGTCATGGATTGGTTGGAGAGCGTGTCGAAGCACAGACGCGCCAAGTGATAGTTGCCCGCGATCTCGAGCTTGTAGACGGTGTAGTCCTGCAGCTTGGAGAGAATCTGGCCCACCAGGTTAACGAGCACGAGCGCCAAGATATAGGGGCCGAAGACCTCAAACACCTGATCGCCCGCCACGGGGTCCGCTTGGACGCGGTCGACGATGAGGGCCATCACGTAGGTGTTGGCAAACGTGAGCAAAAAGATGTAGCCCGCCGACGAGAACACCGAGAGAAAGACGATCAGCGGCTGCGTGCGCGTGACATCCCAAAAACGCCGCAGCGTGCGGCGCACGGTGGAGCGCTTGAGCGGGCTGGTGCTTCTCTGAGACATGGGCTTCCTTTCGCATCTGATAGGGCGAAACGCCATTGTTGCACATTGAAGCGCACTCCAGGCAAGCGCGATGCGAAAAGCAGCGAGGCATCCGCGTTTACGCCGGCGCCCCGCCGTCCGTTGCGGCTAGTCCTCGTCTTCCTGGCCAGTAAGTAAGCCTGCGGACTCCAAGCCCAAAATCTCGTCGGCCTCTCGCGCGTCTTCTAGCGCATCGATATCCTTGAGCTTGCGCTCCATAACGTTGGTGCGTGTGGTGATAATGCCCTCGACCGTTTTACCCGCGGTCTCGATCTGCTGCTGGGCGCGGCGCAGCGCCTTTTGATAGCGTGGCAGCTCGGCCTTGACGGCGGAAAGCACGCGCAACACGTCATCGGTGCGTTTTTGCAACTTAAACGTCTGGTAGCTCATCTGCAGGCTGTTGAGGATGGCCGCCATGGTGCTGGGGCCGGCAACGTTGACGTGATAGTCGCGGCCCAGGGTCTCGATAAGTCCGGGGCGGCTGACGACCTCGGCGTACAGGCCCTCAAACGGCACGAACATGATGCCAAAATTGGTCGTCGCGGGCACGCTCAGGTACTTTTCGCAGATGTCCTTGGCCTCGCGCTTCACCATGGTGTCGAGCGTCTTGCGCGCGGTGGCCACAGCCTCGGCATCACCCGACTCTTGCGCATCGAGCAGGTGCTCGTACGCATCGCCGGGAAACTTGGAGTCGATTGGCAGCAGCACGGGGTCGCCCTCGTCCACCGGCAGCTTGACGGCAAACTCAACCCGCTCCGAAGCACCGGGCTTGGTGGCAACGTTTTCCAGATACTGATCGGGCGTGAGGATATCCGCCAGAATCGCGCCCAGCTGCACCTCGCCCAAAATGCCACGCGCCTTCACATTGCCCAGCACGCGCTTAAGGTCGCCCACGCCGGTGGCAATAGACTGCATGTCACCCAGGCCCTTGTACACAGCCTCGAGCTGGTCACTCACCTGCTTAAACGATGCCGACAGGCGATCGTTGAGCGTGCGAGAGAGCTTCTCGTCCACCGTCGCACGCATTTGATCGAGCTGCACGTTGTTGTCTTTGCGGATGGCGCCCAGCTGGGCATCGACCGTCTCGCGCACTTTGTCCAAACGGTGTTCAATGCCTTCGCGGTTGGCGCCCAGCTGCTGGGCAGTCTCGCGACGCAGGTCGTCCATGCGGTCGCCGGCCTGCGAGAACTCACGTGCAATGGTCAGATAGCGCTGCTGCTCCACGGCGGCGTCGGTCGTCTGCTGCTGCGCGATGGCATTGGCCGTGCGGCGGGTTTCGGCCAACGCGACATTCAGGGTGTCGAGCGCGTTGTTGGCCTGCTCAAGCGCAGCCAACATCTCCGCCCCGCTATCGCCGCGCTCCCGCAGCTCGGCGCGAAGGCCCTTAAGCTGCAGGGCACAAGCCACAGCAACCCCCGCCGCCACCAAGGCGATCACAACAAGCACGATATCAATAGCAGACATAGACTCCGCCCAACAAACTCAATCGACCACCAATCAAAACCGCGATCAATCTTACCCCGCCACACGCACCGGGCGCTCCACGGCAATCGGGCAAATGGATTTTGGGCCACAGGCATCAAAACGCTAACTCTCCCAGCCGGTGCGGATGGTTGTTATGACATCGCCTAGGCGCTGGCCGAGGGCTGACAGATGTTGGAGCACTTCACTGGGCGAAGCACCGTTGAGGATGCAGGTGAGCGCATACGAGGCCAAGAAAATCGCCGCAAGTCCTAACGGAATGAGCACGATCATCGCTAACGTGCGCAGGCACTGGCCCACACGGCGGTGGCGCGTGCGGCGTTTGTCGAACGCAAGCTCCTGCGCATATGAATCTTGTTGTACGGAATAGTTCTCTGGCGCCGATCCGCCCGCAGGCGAAACCGCAGGCGTGGCATTTTGCGCAGGGGGCTGGGCGGCTACCCCTTGCATTTGCATCTCCATGAGCCGTTGCTGCTGACGCAACATGCGCTCAGCTTGTTGCTGCGGGGTCTCAAGAAACAGGTCCATGCTGGCCTCCTCAATCGGAGCATTCGACGCTTACGCCCAGCATCCCGCACCGCCAAGGCCACGGCAACGCAATCCGTAGCAATAGCTGCAAAGTTTCTTGTTGACAAAAGCTGTCGAAAACCTCAACAACTCCCCTACCAGCACTTTCTCTGAGCTTTTTTATCGAATGATCTTTTGCCCTTCCGCCAACCCGCCAACTAACCAAAAGCTGACCAAAAGCTTGACGAAAAGTGTGGAGACAGGGACCCCACACAAAAACGTGCCACCCCAAAAGGGGCGGCACACAAACTTTAATATCAGCTTTTCTGTAACTAGCACGCGACGACCCAACGCCGGAGCGCGGGGCGGGGAAATACCTTTGCCTCGCGCGACCCTGCGGAGCCGTGAGCGAGAGGCAAAGGTATTTCCCCGCCCCGCGCTCCGCAGCAGCTAGCGCCACGCGCTAGTAGTTCACCACCTGCTCCTCAAAGTACGCCTTGGGATGGTTGCACACCGGGCACACCTCGGGCGCCTCGGCACCCACATGCAGGTGCCCGCAGTTCAGGCACTTCCACACCTTTACGCCCTCGCGCTCAAACACCTCGCCCGACTCAATGCGCTCGACAAGCTTGTTGTAACGCTCCTCGTGCGCCTTCTCGACGGCGCCGACACCACGGAACTTCTCGGCAATCTCGGCAAAGCCCTCCTCCTCGGCGGTCTTGGCGAACTCATCGTACATCGTGGTCCACTCGTAGTTCTCGCCCGCCGCGGCATCGCGCAGGTTGTCCAGGGTATCGGGGACGGCACCGTCGTGCAGATACTTAAACCACAGCTTGGCGTGCTCGGACTCGTTGCCCGCCGTCTCGGCAAAGATATTCGAAATCTGGACGTAGCCATCCTTCTTGGCCTTGGATGCATAGTAGCGATACTTGGTGTGCGCCTGCGACTCGCCGGCAAAAGCGGTCTCGAGGTTCTTCTTGGTTTGGGAGTTCTCAAAGTCCATAGGTGTACTTCCCTTCAACACATGCCGCCCGTAGGCTTCGTGCGGCCTTGTCTTTAGGATGCCCGCATGTCGAGAATCTAAACCTTACAATCCTGTTCTTCAGATTCGAGCGCGCTACACGCTCAGCCAGCGATCGCCGTCGACGCGGCAAAAGCCCTCGCGCTCCAGGTCTGCCAGAATACCAGCGACAAAATCACACTCGACCGGTTTACGGCCCGCCGCCGTTTCCATCTCGTTGACGCCCGCCACGGCATCGGCGAGCGTGATGCCCGCCGGCTGTCCATCGCGCGCAGCCAGCAGCATGCGCACGATATGAGCACGCTTTTGGCGGCGCGAACCCTCAAACTTGGACTGACGGCTATAGCTCGCCGAGCGCCTGGACGGATTGGGCAGCGTCTTTTTAAGATACGCGCCGTAATCCAGCAGCGCGTAATACCACGCACGCGGTGTATCGGCATCGTCTTGAGGCGCGGCAAAGGGAGCAATCTCGTCCGCCGCTGCACCGGGGGCAGCCGGGCAGGCCGCTTGAATCAGCGGCACCAGTTCGCGATCGGGAACAGCCGGCACATCGGGAAAGAAGTGATGTAGAAAGACCGTGCGCACGTTGGTCTCCAGATACACGCCCGGAAGATCAAACGCGAACGATCGGATGCCCTGCGCCGTCGCCGGCCCAATACCGGGCAGGGAGACCAAGTCGCGCGTCTCGCGCGGAAACTCCCCGCCCCAGTCTTCTACAACCTGCTGCGCGGCCCTGTGGAGCGCCAACGCACGGCGGTTGTAGCCCATGCCCTGCCAGGCATCCAAAACATCCGAGGGCGCCGCTGTGCTAAGCGCCTGCACGGTCGGAAAGCGGTCGAGCCATGCCGGCATACGCGTCTCCACGCGCGGTACCTGTGTCTGCTGCAGCATGACCTCGGAAAGCCAGATAATGTACGGGTCACGCGTGCGTCGCCACGGAAGGTCGCGATAGCGCAGGACCCCTTCCGAACGAATCATCGAACGAAAGGGGTCCTGAATCATATCTATGCTCCTTATGCGGCGCTATTCCTCCCGGCAAGCGCACGCGCAGGCGGCGTACTCGGGAAACGCATCGCGGTCGGCGAACTTGGGATCGACGGCCGGAAACTGGCGGTACGCGACGATATCGCCCAGCGAAACGGAATCGAGATAATCGCGCATCAGCGCTTGAGCTCCGGCCCACAGGGGATGATAGCAGCACGTGCCCATGCGCGCACAGTCACCATCGGGCGCGGTGCAATCATTCATAACCATGGGGCCCTGAACGGCCTCGACGACCTGACGAATGGTGACGTCATCCGGGCTGACCTTGAGACGCATGCCGCCATGGACGCCGCGCAGGCTCTCAACGATGCCGGCCTGAACCAAACCATGCTGGATCGAACGCGCGAACGAATAGGGCACGTTGACCTCTTCGGCAGCGGTGCGAACAGAAAGCAGCCGCTCCGGCTCCTCGGCAAGCATCGCAAGCATGCGAAGGGCATAGTCAGTCTTTCTCGATATGTCCATTTTTCCCCTTTCAAGGAATAGGAACAGCTCGAACGGGCTCCGGGGCCGAGCTTACGCCGAGACGCCAAACGATAGCCAGGACAACCGAATAGCAAATCGGGTGTCCACTGGATGCCGCGCCTGAAGTCGATTGCATCAAAAACGGCCTACAGTGAAACTTAGTATAACCTAACCCCCTGCCCCATTAAACAGGTGTTGCGCAACAAACGCCTTGTTTGAACATATATATCAGTTGTGCTTTGCCACAGATTGAGGCGATGTGACCTGAGATGAAAGACCGATGGGATTAATGTCCTATTAAACGCAAAAAGCCACGTCCGAAGACGTGGCTTTAATTGCGTTGGCGGGAAGTACGGGGCTCGAACCCGCGACCTCCGACGTGACAGGCCGGCGCTCTAACCAAACTGAGCTAACTCCCCAGGCAGTCGTTCGCGTTTGTTTCCGCTCGCGTGCGCTGCGGGGATTAGTATACACAGAAGTCTGTCTGGCGCGCAACAACTTTTTTGAAAAAATTTTTTGGCCCTCCGGGAGGGTCTCCGGGGCCGGCCGGCGCGGGTTAAGTTTGCTGCTCTACAGTCCTGCGCAAGACGGAAAGCACATTAAGTG
>CAKTWW010000013.1 GCA_934630855.1 uncultured Collinsella sp. | reverse complement strand
CGGCCCGTTCTGGGCGCGCCTCAATCGTAGCCCGAGACGGGCCCGGGCTGACAATCTCGACTGTAATGGACGTTCTTGAATGACTAGTCGTTTAAGAACGTCCCCAATGACTAGTCAGAATGAGAGTGGATAATCTCCCGGTTTGAGCTCATATTCAGGTTCAAAGTGAGAGATTATCCACTCTCGTGTTTATTGACAATGATGCCTACATTTGCAGGAATAGCTCGTGGAGGCGGGTGTCTTCGTCGAGTTCGGGGTGGAAGGCTACGCCGAGCTGGTTGCCTTGGCGGGCGGCAACGATGCGGCTGTCGACTTTCGCTAAGGCCCTGGCGTCGCCGTGGACCTCGACGATGCGGGGCGCGCGGATAAACGTCAACGGCACTTCACCGTCGATGCCGGCCACCTGTCCCTTGGTTCGAAAGCTGCCGAGCTGACGGCCGTAGGCATTGCGCTCGACAAGTACATCCATGGTCGCCAAGCGCGGCGTGCCTTTATCGTCGTGGGCGGCAAGAGCGTGCGCCAGCAGAATCAAGCCGGCGCAGGTGCCCATGACGGGCATGCCTTCGGTAATACGGTCACGAAGCTCATCGAGCATGCCCAACTCATCAAGCAGCTTCCCTTGAACAGTGGACTCGCCGCCGGGAAGTACCAGACGGTCAAAGTTCCGCTTCAAATCGGCTGCCTGCCTCAGCTCAATGCATCGTGCGCCCAGCTCGGACAGCCTCGCCTCGTGCTCGGCAAAGGCGCCTTGGACCGCCAGCACGGCGACCGTCTGATCTGCGTAATCGCTCATGTGCGATCCTTTCTGCCGGACTAGCGTCCGCGCTCCTCCATGATGATCTCGATCTCGTCGGCGTTGATGCCCACCATGGCCTCGCCCAGGTCCTCCGAAAGCTCGGCGATGAGCTTGGCATCGGTGAAGTTTGCCACGGCCTTGACGATGGCGGCGGCGCGCTTGGCGGGGTCGCCGCTCTTAAAGATGCCCGAGCCCACAAAAACGCCCTCGGCACCCAGCTGCATCATCAGTGCGGCATCGGCAGGAGTCGCCACGCCTCCGGCGGCAAAGTTTACGACGGGGAGCTTGCCCGTGGCGTGAACCTCGCGTACCAGCTCGACCGGAACCTGCAACTGCTTGGCCGCCTCAAAGAGCTCGTCGTCACGCAGGGCAACAACGTCGCGGATCTGCTTCTGAATCTTGCGCATGTGGCGCACAGCCTGGACGACATCGCCCGTGCCCGGCTCGCCCTTGGTGCGAATCATCGTGGCGCCCTCGGCGACGCGGCGCAGCGCCTCGCCGAGGTCGCGGGCACCGCAGACGAACGGCACGTCAAACTGCGTCTTGTCGATGTGGTAGACATCGTCGGCAGGGGAGAGGACCTCGGACTCATCGATGTAGTCGATCTCGATGGCTTGAAGGATCTGGGCCTCGACGATGTGGCCGATGCGGCACTTGGCCATGACGGGGATGGAGACGGCCTCCTGAATGCCCTTGATCATCTTGGGGTCACTCATGCGCGACACGCCGCCGGCGGCGCGGATGTCGGCCGGGATGCGCTCGAGCGCCATGACGGCGCAGGCGCCCGCCTTCTCGGCGATGCGTGCCTGCTCGGGCGTGGTGACGTCCATGATGACGCCGCCCTTGAGCATCTGCGCGAGCTCGCGGTTGAGTTTGACGCGATCGGCCTTGCTGGTCTGTTCTGCCATGGTTGCTCCCTTGGTTGGCATGTTTATTGCTTGACGGAACATCCTATAGGGGAGCTGGGTATGGCGGAATACTCAGTTTTCGAGATAATAACAAGGTCAGACTAATACCAGATTGAATGATGCGATAAGGCCAGGTGGCGAACTCATGCTTGACTACAATTTGGAACAACGTGGCGGAGCATCGCTCTATGAGTATGTTTACCAGCAAATTCGAGATGATATCGTTGCTGGTCGCATTGCGGCGGGGGAGCACCTGCCGTCCAAGCGTGCCTTTGCCAGTCATCTGGGAATCAGTGTCATTACGATCGAAAATGCATATAGCCAGTTGCTCGCCGAGGGTTATATTTGCTCAAAGCCGCGTCGTGGCTACTACGCGTGCGAGCTTCCCGAAGCCCCGGTTCTAGCTTCGGCCGAGACAGAGCTCGATCGAGATTCTGCTCCTGCGGGCTTTAACGCACATGATGCTGGTGGACAGCCCGAGCAATTCGCTCCGCTCTCTCCATCTGCCTTGGAAGCCGCGCGCCTGTGGCAAAGTGCTCTGCGGGTGACGCTAACGACCGAAGACGAACGCGAAATCTTCTCGCCCGCACCTGCGCAAGGCACCGCGCGTCTCCGGCGTGCAATTGCGCATCATCTTCGCGGGATAAGGGGCATGAATGTCGACCCCGACAACATCGTTATCGGTGCGGGCGCCCAGTTGCTCGATACCATGTTGGTTCAGCTGCTTGGCGCGGACAAGGTGTATGCCGTTGAGGACCCGGGCTATTTGCGCCTGACGCGCATCTATCAGGCTATGGGCTGCAAAGTTCGACATATCCCGTTGGACGGTGAGGGCGTGGACTTGAGCGCTCTGCAGAAAACCGGGACCGATGTCCTTCACCTGATGCCGTCCCATCAGTATCCGACCGGCCTTGTGACGAGCATTGCGCGTCGCTATGCCCTGCTGAGCTGGGCTACCGAGCAGCCGGACCGGTATCTCATTGAAGATGACTTTGATTGTGAGTTTCGCCTTGCCGGCAAGCCGATTCCCGCGCTCGCGTCGATCGATGCCGCCCAATCGGTCATCTACACCAACACCTTTTCAAAAAGTCTGTCGTCGGCCCTGCGTTTGGCGTATATGGTCCTGCCTGATGAGCTGATGGAACGGTTTAGGCGCAACCTTGGTTTTTACGCCTCGTCGGTGAGTTCTGTTGACCAGGTCGCTTTAGCGCGCTTGCTGGAATCGGGTGATTACGAGCGGCATGTGAACCGCGTGCGCGTTCGTGCTCGCGAGACACGCGATGGCCTAGCGTCGCTTGTACGGAAAGCGTTTCCAGCAGGGGAGGTCTCGATCGAGCATGCAGATGCGGGCCTTTACTGCGTCGTGGCTGTGGAGCGTGATACGGGCGGAAGCTCTTTTATGCGGACCCTTACGCGCTTAAGCATCCCGTTCATCGATATCAGTGACTGTTATTGGTGTGCCGACGGCGCATCTGTTTCTGAAAACTCAACTCAAATTCTTGTTCAGTATGACGATCTGAGTCCAAAAGTGCTAACAACCTTGGAATTGCAGCTAATGGGGACACTCTGCAACCTAAGTGAGTAGGCTTTTGGAACTTTGGCGACCAGGCAGTTTTGTAACAAGCTATCTACCTGCGGTTTTGAAAAGTAGGATGACCGGTCTGCTCGGGGTGTTCCAAATAGTCTACTCACTTGCCGTGCAAAGCTTCCGCATGAGAAATAAATGGGGTTTTCAACAGGGCTTCGTCCAGTTCTCGGCAAGCTTTTGGTCAGTTGGGGAGGGCTGTTGAAAACTTAGCAGTCCGTTCGACGCCATTTTTGGTGCGTTCGCGCCAATGCAAGACCGATTGGGTTGAAATTCGTGTTTTCCTGTGCTTATGAAGGATCTACTTTGTGACATATCGGCTTTTAGGTACTGGCGTTTGCCCCCTCAGGTCCGCGCTTTGTGTCCGCCGCTTCCACGGCCGGAAGAAGACCGGCAGCGATATGATCTCGCCCGTAACCCGACGGCTGCGGTTGCGCTCGGCTTTCCGTTGTATACATTGGTTCGGACGAGAAACAAGCGGACTTGTCCTGCCAGCATTAGGCAGCGGCTGTTCCTCGGTGAGCTCCCCAGGGAATCCGTGCTGGAAACGGAGCATGGATTTTTGATTACGTCTCCTCTACTGACGGCATTCATCATGTTGCGGCATCTGACGGATCTTCAGCTTCTTTTGGTATTGGCGGAGATGTGTGGCTTGTTTGCGGTGTGCGCTCTGCCGGCGGCGCTTGAGGCGGAGCTTGCGCGCGCAATTGATTCGGGCGCGATTTCGACAACGTTCGGTTGGGTGCGCTGCCCGTCCGAGGACGGCGCTGCCTCAAATTTATGGCGTCGAGACGCTTTGGTTTTGGGTAGAGACCTTGACCATTTTTGTTCAGATGTTTGCGGGATGCGTTACGGCAATAGATTTATGGCGGTATCGCAACTCGTTCCATTGGGTGCCGCGTCGCCTTTTGAGGTCGAGGCGTATTTGTTGCTTGGACTGCCGCGAGCCCTGGGAGGCGAAGGGTTCTGCTGCATAGAGCTCAATGTCGAAGTGACGCTAAGCACAAGTGCTCGAGCGATTGTGGGAAAGTCCCGTGTATATATCGACCTACTTCTTTCTTCGCCGGACGGCAGGCGACAGGTGGCCATTGAATGTCAGGGGAAGGCCTCGCACGGACGCGCAGGGGATGGCCTGCGTGACGCTGACCGCATGACAGCCCTTCAGACCATGGGCTACGATGTACTTCTCCTGACACACAGACAGATATCCGATGAGGGTAGATTCTGCGCGATTGTTAAGGCCGTATGCAGGATGCTCGATGTTGAATATCGTGATAAAAGCTCAGATGAGCAAAGGGCTGAGACATTACTTCGGTCTGAACTATTCGTTGACTGGACAAAATTGGGAGTAATTGACGGAAAGATGCCCGTTAGACGCAAGACAGCTCGATCGTGGACGGCTGCGGTTCTAAGTGAGTAGACTTTTGGCACTTTGGCGACCAGACCGTTTTGCAACAAGTCATTTACCTGCGGCTTTATAAAGCAATATGGATGGTGTGCTCGGCAAGTTCCAAAAAGTCTACTCACTTAGTTTTTGACGAGATGCCGATGCCTAAGACGGTCCTATTTCAGGGCGTTAACGAGTCCTCGAGACACAAAAAGGCCCAAACCGTGTGGTCCGGGCCTCATTGAGCTAGAGGTTATGTCTCAGGCAGCTATCTTAGCCAAAGTAGCGCTTGAGCAGGCCGGCGAAAGCCTTGCCGTGGCGAGCCTCGTCGCGAGCCATCTCGTGCACGGTGTCGTGGATGGCATCGAGGCCAGCGGCCTTGGCGCGCTTGGCAAGATCGGTCTTACCGGCGGTGGCGCCGTTCTCGGCCTCAACACGCATCTCGAGGTTCTTCTTGGTGGAGTCGGTCACGACCTCGCCCAGCAGCTCAGCGAACTTGGCGGCATGCTCGGCCTCCTCGTAGGCAGCCTTCTCCCAGTACAGGCCGATCTCGGGATAGCCCTCGCGATGAGCAACGCGAGCCATGGCCAGGTACATACCGACCTCGGAGCACTCGCCCTCAAAGTTGGCGCGCAGGTCGGCAACGATATCCTCGGAGACGCCCTCCATCTTGGCGACGCCCACGACGTGCTCGGCAGCCCACTCGAGCTGGCCCTCCTCCTGCTTCAGGAAACGAGAACCGGGGACGCCGCACTGGGGGCACTTGAAGTCCTCGGGCAGCTGGTCGCCGTCGAACTCTTCCACATAACCGCAAACGGGGCAAACAAACTTCATGATTCGATCCTTTCGATCGATGGCGATGGGGCGCTTGTCCGGTCCCGTAAGGGCCCTCTCCGGACGCGCGTCTTGACGAGTTCTATTATCCATAAATGAGACTGAATGTGAAGCCTATTAGGAATGATTTTTAATAAAACAATTTTGACCCTGTCATCTAGCAGCGTCCACATAGTCCGCAGCGGACGCAGCCGTTGCAGATGAACTTGCTTCCGCAGGTTTCGCACCATTCAAAATACGGTGGATCCCAAAGCTCCGAGCTGGGGATTTCCAGGCCGAGCGGGTCCCTTAGGTCCCATTCGATTTGGCGGCCGCGGTACTGGAGGCCTGATTTCCATGCCTGCTCGCTTTGCAGATTTTTGCCACGAAGGTGATATGTTCGCCCGTCCTTAACGAAGGTGCTTCCGGTTTCGATGAAAGCAAACGTCGCATCTGCCGCCACGCATTCGGCATGCAGCTGGCGCACCCATTCGTAATGGCAGGGGCGTGCTCCCGCGTAGTTTTCTCCGCCCGCGATAACCTGCTCAATCCCATCTGGCTTTCCAAGGCTACCGGGGGCGACTTTCTCGACCGACACGCTTCCGATAAACGGCGCACACATGATGCCGCGGTGTGCTGCCGGCGTGGCGAGCAGAAGGGGAATCCGCTCATTTGCCCTGCGCTGGTTCTCGCAGGTTACGTTGAGCATGACGTTTTGCCAGCCATCGCCCCAGTCGCCGGGAAGACACTCGTTAAAGCGCTCGGGACGTTTGGTCAGAATGAAGAACTTTACGTCGGGTCTCTGGCGGATGATATCCCATACCTCTGGTCGCCAGGGATCGGCCTCGGGCAATAGGAAATCGCTTGTCATGCAGATGCGGATAAGCTCGCCGGCGCGAACTTTGTAGCTGCCGTCCCGGCGGCGTTGGAGGGGATAAGTAAAGCCCGACTTGCTTTTGCTAATCACGGAGGGGTCGATACCGCGTTGTCCGTCCATGTAATACATGTAGCAGTTGTCGCATCCCTCGCTGACGCGCGTGCAGCCATGCCAGGGGTTCCAGATGTCGTGCACCTTTGCGCCTCCTTTGCGGCGGACGTGAATCCAATGGATTCTGAAAGACTAACACCGGATGACGCCAAACAGCTCCAAACAATATGTAGATGTTGATTGATTAACGGTTGACGGGGCTCATATGGCCTTCGATGAGTACAATCGGTCGAGCAAATGTTGACCCATCAACAAATGAAGGAGTTTCCTTTATGCATCTAGCCCGTCGTGCCTGGTGCCGAACATATCAGACGGTTTTTCGCATCGCATTGCCGATCCTGCCCTATACCGAGCCGCGTATTTTGGAGCATGCCGAGGATGTGCCCGCGGTGCTTCAAAAGCGTTCGATTCAGCGTGTGCTCATCGTGACAGACCCCGGTATTGCCCGTCTGGGGCTTACGGCGCCGCTCGAGCGCGCGCTCGCGTCAAAGGGGATTGGCGTTACGGTCTATGCCGAAACGCGTGCGAACCCCACGGTCTCGAATGTGGAGCAAGCGGCGGCGCTGTATCGCGAGAACGACTGCCGGGCCATTATCGGCTTTGGTGGCGGTTCGGCCATGGACTGCGCCAAGGGCGTGGGCGCGCGCATTGCGCAGCCAAACAAGCCCATCAACAAGATGCGCGGCCTGTTGCGCGTTCACCGTCTTCTGCCGCTGCTTATCGCGGTTCCCACTACCGCCGGTACGGGAAGCGAAGTCACGCTCGCGGCGGTTATCACCGATGACGAGACGCACTATAAGTACCCTATTAACGACTTTGTGCTCATTCCGCGCTTTGCGGTTCACGACCCCGAGTTTACGCGTGGGCTGCCGGCGTCCATTACGGGGCAGACGGGTATGGATGCTCTGACGCATGCCGTCGAGGCTTTTATCGGCCGTAGCACCACGCCCTACACGCGCAAGATGGCGCGCCAAGCGGTTCAGCTCATCCACGACAATTTGCTCGAGGCCTATGAGCATGGCGACAACATGCGTGCGCGTCGCAATATGCTTTCGGCGGCGTATAAGGCGGGCGTCGCATTTACGCGCTCCTATGTTGGATATGTGCATGCCATCGCGCACAGTCTGGGTGGCCGATATGGCATTCCGCACGGTTTGGCCAACGCCATTATCCTGCCGCACATGCTTCGCGCTTATGGCGAAGCTGCCGCTCCCAAGCTTGCCGATCTTGCTCGCATGGCGGGCATTGCGCCGGCTAACGCGCAGGACGGCTTGGCTGCCGAGGCCTTTATCGATTGGGTCGATCGCATGAACGATGCCTTGGGAATTCCTAAATACGTCTCGGGTATTCGCCGCTCCGATATTCCGCAAATGGCCGCCCATGCCGATGCCGAGGCCAATCCGCTGTATCCTGTCCCGCTTTTGATGGACCGTTTGGAGCTCGAGCATATGTACGAGGTCGTCGCGGGTGGTATGTTTGAGGACGAGAACTAGGAGGGCCCATGAACACCGAGGAAATCGCGCGCATCGTTAGCAGCCAGCGCGTCTATTTTAAGACGCATGCCACGTTTGATGTCGATGCTCGCCGTCGCGCGCTCATGTGCCTGCGCGATGCGGTTCGGGCACACGAGGACGATATCGCCCATGCGCTCAAGACCGATTTGGGTAAGTCGCATGACGAGGCGTACATGTGCGAGATCGGCACATCGCTTTCCGAGATTCGCCACCAGATTGCGCATGTGGCCCAGTGGAGTCGTGCGCACCTGCGCCCGTGCGACCTCGCCAATGCTATTAGCGTGTGCAAGACGCAGGTCGTGCCCTATGGCGTAACGCTGATCATGGCACCCTGGAACTATCCGTTTTTGCTGACGCTCGAACCGCTTGCCGGTGCCCTTGCCGCGGGCAACACCGTGGTTATCAAGCCGAGTGCATATGCGCCGGCGTCGAGCGCCGTGCTCAGGCAGATTTGCGAGGAAGCGTTTGATCCGCGTCTGGTGACGGTCGTCGAGGGCGGTCGTGCCGAGAACGAGGCACTGCTCGATGAGTGCTGGGATAAGATTTTCTTTACCGGCAGCGTTCCGGTCGGCAAGCTCGTCATGGAGCGCGCGAGCAAAAACCTCACGCCCGTGACACTTGAGCTGGGCGGCAAGAGCCCCTGCATCGTGGATGCCTCCGCAAACTTGAAGGTGGCAGCACGCCGCATCGCCTTTGGTAAGTGGCTCAACGTGGGCCAGACCTGTGTAGCGCCCGACTATCTGCTGGTCGATGCGCGCGTGCACGATGAGCTGCTGGAACTCATCAAGGAGGAGGTCCGCCACATGTTTGGCGAGCACCCGCTCGACAACGAGGACTACGGCCATATCGTCAACGCCAAGCATTTCGCGCGCGTGCGCGGGTTGATTGACCCCGATAAAGTTGTGCTAGGAGGTGCGGCGCGCGAGGCGTCGCTCAAGATTGAGCCGACGATCCTGGACGGCGTGACGCCCGAGGATGCCGTGATGCAGGAGGAGATTTTCGGTCCCATCTTGCCGGTGCTGACGTTTGAGAGCCTGGACGAGGCCGAGACGTTTATCACGGATCGTCCAACGCCGCTGGCCCTGTATATCTTTAGTCGGGATCGCGCGGTGCAGCAGCGCTTTGTGCGCTACGTGCCCTTTGGCGGCGGTTGCGTCAATGACACCATCATGCATCTGGCCACAAGTCATATGGGCTTTGGCGGCATGGGCGCGAGCGGCATGGGGCAATACCATGGCCGCGAGAGTTTCGATACGTTTAGCCACAAGAAGAGCATCGTGAACAAGGCAACATGGCTGGATGTACCGTTCCGCTACGCCCCCTACGCAAGCTGGAAGCGCAAATTCGTGCGCATGTTTGTGCACTAGAACGAGATAGAAGATAACGAAAAAGCGGCCGCCCCCGCGTAAGCGAAGACGGCCGCTTCTCACGATGTAAACGTGTATCGGAGTTGGCAAGACCCGCTGCAACGGGTGCCATACGTGCCCTTATCGTATCTGCAAGCGTTGCGGCAAGCGGTCGAAAAGACACGAGGTGGGTGAATTTGTGTCCGCACGAGTTCGTAGACTTCTCTATAAGGTTAAGCGCCGGTTATTCCGGCCGTTAGAGGAGCTGTTATGTACGAGCCTTCACGCGTTCTTCTGTCATTTCATATCGCGGGATTTCAGTATGCCGATGGCGCATTAGTCCTGGGCGATCTAAAAGCGGGCGATAGGCTGACGCTGTGTGCCGAGCGCGATAACCCCCATGATCCTGAGGCGGTCGCGATCTATTACGGTAAGACTAAGCTCGGCTATGTTCCGGGAAACGAGGTCGGCCCTCTGTCCGTGATGATGTATTACGGGCACGAAGATGTGTTTGAGGCCCGCGTGCAGCAGGTTGCGCCCGAGCGCAGCCCCTGGCATCAGGTGCGCGTTGGCCTTTATGTGGCGGATGCCCGCTAGCCGCTAGGGGAGACTGCCATGTTTGATGACGACGACCTGTTCGATCTGACGGACGATCCGTTTGAGTGGGACTTGCTGCTTGATGACGATGAGCTGGAGCAGGATCGCAAAAAGCGGAAGGATAAGAACGCGCAAGGCGACGCATCGAAAAAGAATGATAAGCGCCGCCGTGGATTGTTTGGCGGGCTCTTTGGGTAACCGCGGCGCCAAAGCGTCTGTATACTAGGCACGTGTTAGACGCGTTGCGAAATGAGGACACAGACGATGATGTGGTTTACCGCCGACCTGCACTTGGGCGATACGAATATCCTGCACGATATGGATCGGCCGTTCGCCTCGGTCGAGGAGATGAACCGCAAGGTTATTGACGCCATTAACGAGTGCGTTGCTGCGGACGACCGCCTCTATATTCTGGGAGACTTTACGTATCGCTTGCCCATGGCGGAGGCCGTGCGCCTGCGCGAGCGCATTGCCTGCCAAAACGTCACGCTCATACAGGGCAACCATGACGGCGATTGGGAAGATCCGGACGCACCGCAAATTTGGGATGACGTACGCGATTACCTGGAGATTGCCCCCGGCTACGCTAAAGGGCATCGCCTGGTTTTGAGCCACTACCCCATGCTCAGCTGGAACGGCAAGGCGCGCGGTGCCATTATGCTGCACGGGCATATCCACAGCAAGGGAGACCGCACCAACACGCGCAACCGTGATCGCGAGCGCCCCATTTGCCGCTACGATGTCGGCCTCGACGCCAACAACTACAAGCCCGTAAGCCGAGACCAAATCTTGAGCTTCTTTGGGCTGTAGCCCTCAAACCACCACGATGGGGACAGACACCTTTGTGGTGGTTCTGGCGTCATTTTTGTCCGCATGGCGCGGTAGAGTGTAGGCGGTTGAAATTTGCGTCCATCGAGGAGCTGCTATGAACGAGATCAAGTGCCCGCATTGCGGCGAAGTCTTTAAGGTCGATGCGTCCGGCTATGCGGATATCGTCAAACAGGTGCGCGATGCGGAGTTCTCGCGCGACCTGGATGAGCGCGTGAAGGCCGTCCAGCGCGAGGGTGAGCAGGCGTTGGAGCTTGAGCGCTCGCGCTCGACTGCCGCCTTGCAGGAGGCGGAGTCTCAGCGCGACGCTCAGCTCGCTGAGCAGAAAAACGCCGCGGCTCAGGAGTTGGCGCAGGAAGTTGCCAAGCGCGACGCCGAGCTTGCCGAGCTGCGTGCCAAGCTCGAGGGCGCTGCCGCAGAGCGCGAGAGCGCAAGCCAGCGTGCGGCTGTTGAGGCCCGTGCCGATGCTCAAAAGGAGAATGCGGAGCTCCAGCGCGAGATTGATAGCTTACGTGCGCAGTTGGGTCGCAAGGATGACGAGGCCAAGCTCGCCGAGGCAGCGGTGCGCAATGCCGTTCAAAACGATCTGTCCGCCCGCGACGCCCAGATTGCCGAGCTGCAGGCGAAGCTCTCCGCGGCAGACAAGGCCCAGGAGATGGCGCTCGCCGCTGCGGCCGCCGAGTCGCAGCGCGAGCTCGCTGCGGCTCGCAGCGAAGCCGAGCGCACGCTTGCCGACTATCAGGCGAAGGTGCAGGAGAAGTTCTCCGCCGCAAAGGCTCAGTCTGCGCAGGAGGCAGAAGGTCTGCGCGCCCAGCTGCGCGAACAGGAGCTGACGGCAAAAATGAACCTGTCGGAGGCGGTCGCTGCGGCGGAGCGCGAGCGCGATGAAGCACGCGCGAAGCTCACGAGCGAACTCGCGGTGCGCGATTCTCGCGAGGAGCAGGCCAAGGCTGCCCACGAGCTCGAGCTTGCACAGGCCAAACGTGCGAGCGACGAGCTGGTCCGCTACAAGGACGAAGAGATTGAGCGTCTGAAGGATATGAAGGTTCGCCTGTCCACCAAGATGGTGGGCGAGTCGCTCGAGCAGCACTGCGAGACTGAGTTCAATCGCTTGCGCATGATGGCGTTTCCCAACGCGTATTTTGAGAAAGACAACGATGCATCCGAGGGCACCAAGGGTGACTTCATCTTCCGTGAGTGCGACGCGAGCGGCAACGAGATCATCTCGATTATGTTCGAGATGAAAAACGAGAATGACGAAACCGCGACCAAGCACAAGAACGAGGACTTCTTTAAGAAACTCGACCACGATCGCCGCCAGAAAGGCTGCGAGTATGCGGTGCTCTGCACCCTGCTCGAGCCCGAGAGCGAGCTCTATAACGCCGGCATCGTGGACGTGAGCTATCGCTACGAGAAGATGTATGTGATCCGCCCGCAATTCTTCATCCCGATGATCACGCTGCTGCGCAACGCCGCCATGGGTTCGCTGCGCTATAAGCAGGAGCTGGCGGAGTACAAACAGCAGAATATCGACGTCACGAACTTCGAAGCCAAGATGGAAAAGTTCAAGGATGGTTTCTCGCGCAACTACAACTTGGCGAGCAAGCAGTTCGAGTCGGCGATCAAGGAGATCGATGCTGCTATTAAACAGCTCGAGAAGACCAAGGACGACCTACGTCGCAGTACCGAGAATCTGCGTCTGGCCCACAACAAGGCTGATGAGCTTACAATCCGCAAGCTCACCTGGGGCAACAAGACCATGAAGGCGGCGTTTGACGAGGCGCGCGAGACGGCAGCGGGCACGGGCGATGAACCCGCCGAGGCCGATGCGTATGAGGTCGAGGAAACCGAGTAGCGCATAGCACACGGCGCAAAAAGCGGGGCCGCTGGCGATGTTGCCAGCGGCCCCGCTTCGTTTCGTTCCGCCACGCTGGGCTAGTCTTCGAGCAGGTCCTCGATAAAGCCGACGCGGTAGTGGATGAAGATGACCTCGCCGCCGTCTTGCGTGGCGTCCAGATCGACATCGCCCATGATGCCAAAGTCGTGGTCGCCATTCTCATCGGCAAAGATCTGATGCACGTGCCATACGTGATCGGTCTTCTCATCGCTCTCGTCGATGGTAAACATCGCGGCGCTGCGAGCGTCGCCGTTGGTGAGGATTTCCTCGTGCTGCTCGTGATAGGCGTCGAGCGCCTTTTGCCAGCGGACCTCGCTCATGCCCCAGTCCTCGTCGAGCTCGCCCAGATCGCGGACGTGCTCGCGGGCTGCAAGGGTCACGCGGCGGAAGAGCGCATTGCGCACCAGCAGGGTGCAGCCGCGGCGGTCTGCCACAACCTCGTCGATACCCTGAGGCGGCGCGGCGTCGAGTGCGGCCGGGTTGCCGGCGTTCTCCCACTCGTCCACCAGGCTCGAGTCGACCGAGCGCACTACAAAGCCGAGCCACGAAATGATGTCGCGCAAGCGCTCATCGCGCTTCTCGATGGGCACGGTGCGATCGAGGGAACGGTAGGCCTCGGCCAGGTAGCGCAGCAGAATGCCCTCGGAGCGGGCGATGCCGAGTTTTTGGATATAGCCCTTAAAGTCGCTCGCGCTCTCCAACATGTCGCGCAGGACGCTCTTGGGCGAGAGCTGGTAGTCGTTGGCCCAGGGTACTTCCTGGCAGTACTTATCAAAGGCGGCATCGAGCAAGTCCTCAAGCGGTTTTTCATAGGTCACATCCTGGATGCGCTCCAGGCGCTCCTCGTACTCGATGCCGTCAGCCTTCATCTCAGCCATGGCACGGTCGCGCGCAGCACGCTCCTGTGCGCGCAGCACCTGCTTGGGGTCCTCGAGTGTAGCCTCAACCATCGAGATGAGGTCCATGGTGTAGGTCTCGCTCTCGGGGTCGAGCAGCTCCAGCGCGGCGAGCAAAAACGGCGAGAGCGGCTGGTCGAGTGCAAAGTCCTCGGGCAGGTCGACCGTCAGCGCGTAGTCGATGTCAGGCGCGGCGTCAGCCGGAGCGTCGGGCGCGGGCGGCACCTCGGTGCGCACGACGACGCCGGAGTCGATGAGCGTGGCAAAAATCTCATCGGCGCGAACCTCGAGCTTCGCCTTTTCCTCAGGCGTTTGCAGACTTGTCTCGATGAGGTCATGCACGCGGGCGCGAGCGTCGCCACCCTGTTCGACCACGCTGATCACCATGGAGTGCGTGATGCGCAGGCGCGGTTTGAGCGTCTCGGGTTGCGTCTCAATCAGGCGCTCAAAGGTCTGCTTGTTCCAGGTGACAAAGCCCTCCGGGGCCTTCTTCTTTTTAATCTTGCGGAGCTTTTTGGGGTCGTCGCCCGCCTTGGCCATGAGCTTGGCGTTCTCAATCTCGTGCTCCGGGGCTTCGGCGATGACCATGCCCTCGGTGTCAAAGCCCGAGCGGCCGGCGCGGCCGGCGATCTGATGGAACTCGCGGGCGCGCAAGCGACGCATCTTGTATCCGTCGAACTTGGTGAGCGCGGTGAGCACCACGGTGTGGATGGGCACGTTGATGCCGACACCGAGCGTGTCGGTGCCGCAGATGACGGGCAACAAGCCCTGCTGCGCCAAACGTTCGACCAGCAAGCGATAGCGCGGCAGCATGCCGGCGTGGTGCACGCCGACGCCGCAGCCGAGCAGGCGCTTGAGAATCTTGCCGAAGGCGGTCGAGAAACTCGTGCCCTTGGCGGCTTCCTTGATGGCCTCGCGCTGTTCCTTGCTGGCAATGCCGAAGTTGGCGAGTGACTGTGCCGTTGCAAGCGCGGCATCCTGGCTAAAGTGCACGATGTAGAGCGGGGCCTCGCCGCGACGCATCGCGAGCTCGACGGTGCCCTCGAGCGAGGTCGTTACGTAGTCGTAGCTCAGCGGCACAGGACGCGGGGCGTCGACGACCAGGTCGCAGGTGGCGCCGGTGTGCTCCTCGAGTGAGACGGCGATAGCGGTGACATCGCCGAGCGTGGCGCTCATAAGCATGAATTGTGTATGGGGCAGGGTGAGCAGCGGCACCTGCCAAGCCCAGCCGCGGTCGGGGTCGGCGAAGTAGTGGAACTCGTCCATGGCGACGCAACCCACGTCGGCGTCTTCGCCCTCGCGCAGCGCGTCGTTGGCAAGGATCTCGGCCGTGCAGCAGATGACGGGCGCCTTGGTGTTGATATGCGTATCACCGGTGATCATGCCGACGTTATCGCGGCCGAGTACCTGCACCAGGTCAAAAAACTTCTCGCTGACCAGGGCCTTGATGGGGGCGGTGTAATAGCAGCGCTTGCCTTGCGCCATGCCCATAAAGAGCATGCCCAGCGCGACAAGCGATTTACCCGAGCCGGTTGGCGTGCCCAAAATGACATGATCGCCGGCGGCTAGGTCCATGAGGGCTTCTTCTTGGTGGTCCCACAGCGAAATGCCGCGGTCACTCGTCCATTCAAAGAAGCGCTCGAAGGCCTGGTCGGGCGTGAGCCATGGCTCGGGCTCGCTGCCGTCCTCGGGCTCCCACCAGGTGGGGGAGAGCACGCCGAGCGAGCCGAACTCGGCCTCGGTGCCTGTGCCGCCCGAGAACGAGCTGGCGGAAGAATCTGTCGTGGTCTGTGCCATGTGGTTTGCTTTCTCTCGCGTTTGTCCGCCATCCATTATGGCGTAGCGGCGGCGCGGGGCGCCAGCGCGCGAGAAAATGCAGGAAATGGGCGTTCTACCCAGTCCTTTGGTGCAGTTGACAGCTAAGTGAGTAGACTTTTTGCAATATCGCGAGCACACGGCTTTTGCGCAAGGGCTCTACCTGCGGTTTTATTTTTCGCTATGTGGGTTGTGCTTGGCTATTGCAAAAAGTCTACTCACTTAGATTTGAGGGTCGTTCGCTGGCAGCTATTTGCGCTTGTTTGCCGACGCCGCGACCATCAGAGGCCTCTAGGACTCCTGCGGTAAACGCTTCTTGCCCTTGCGGGCGCGGTTCTTAAAGTTCTCGACGGCCTCTTCCATGCCGAGGGGCACGTAGGTGAGCTCATCGAGATCGTCGGGCAGGTAGCAGGCGAGGCTCTGCTCCTGCGCCCGGCCTGCCGCGAGCTGCTCTTCGGTAGGCTCCTCGCCGGATGTGACACAGATGCCATAGACGACGGCGCCCATCTCGCGCGTGCGGCATTCGTACTCGGTCTCGGGATGCTCGGGATGGTCACGGCGAACGTCATCGCTTACCCAAAGCGTGTCGTAGCCAGCCGCGGCAAACTGCCCCAAGGCGTAGTCGCGCAGCGGCTTGCTATCGGTGCGCAGCGTGACGGTGGCACCGGCGGCAAAGAGCGGACGGTAGAGCATCAGATGGTCAACATGCACGAGTCGCTTTTTGGCGTACTTAGCCTTGGGCTGCGGCGTGGGAAAGTTGATGGTGATGGCATCGAGCTCGCCTGCGGCAAACAGCCGCGGCAGCGATGCGGCACCTCGGGGCAGGACAAGTGCGTTGGGCAGCTCCTGCTCGCAGATTTTCTGCGCGGCATAGGCAATGCAGATGGGTTCCTGGTCCATACCGATAAAGAGCGTGTCGGGCTCGCGGTGGGCGCGCTCGACTAGGTAGGTTCCTTTGCCACAGCCCAGATCGAGATGAAGGCGGCCGAAGGGCTTGCCGCCAGCCGGCGTGCATGCCTCACACCAGTGTCCGGCATAGTTCTCGGGGCTCGTCTCGATGGCGTCGGCGTAGCGCTCCAGGCGCTCCTCGAGCACGAAGTTCTTGGGCGTGCGAACGTGGACGGCTCCCATGAGGCTCCTTGGTCATAAGTATGGAACGCATGGCCGCGCGTTCCAGCAATGGGTTGGAAGGGGCGGACACAATGTGCCCGAAAGATGCGGTGCGGCTCGGGGCGAGCTGCTTGGCCTTACAATCGCTTGAGGATCACGTAGCGGTTGAGCTCGCCGCTGCGACCGTCGGCGTGGAAGCGCTCAAGTTCGCGCACAGGGACCTCGCCGCTCTTGTAGAATGTGCGCACGCCGCGCACCAGGTCGGTGATCTGCTGATCGTCAAAGTGATGGCAATAGCGGTAGGCGTGGCGGTCGTTTTGCCAGCCAATGAGGTGGTCGCCGGCTTCGAACTGCGCAGAGTCATAGCCTTCAAACGGCGGGGTGAGCTCGGCGCGGGCTTCGGCGCGAACGGCCTTGCGCGCCATGCGCTCGTCGTTCATAAACTCCCAAAAGCTGATGGCGATGATGCCGCCCGGGCGCGTTTGGCGTACCAGGGCGTCGAGCACGCGTACGCGGTACTCGCACGACGGCACATGGTGCATAAAACCAAAGCAGACCGAGATGTCGGCGAGCGGGGCGTCGAAAAGCACGTCGGGCGTCTCGGCGGGGTTGAGCTTCATGAGGGCATCGAGCACGTCGAGTTCTTGGAAGTGCAAGTTGGGGATGCGCAGTGCGTGGCCGCGTGCATCGATGGCCAGGTCCTGGCACGAGTCGACGCCATAGAACTCGAAGGGGCAGCTAGCGTCTGCCGAGGGGCTCGTGCCATCCACGCCTTTGGCGGCCAGCGTGCCGCCGGCGGCAAAGTTCTCGAAGCGCATGTTGCCGCAGGCAAGATCGAAGACGCGGACGGGATGCTCAATTGTGGCAACGTCGAGCTGCCCGAGCGCGATGTCCATAGTGCGCACCCAGCCGGGCCACGGGGCCTGGCGTGTGTCGGAAAAGGAGGCGGAGTGCTCGCGATAGAACGTATTGTTGAGCTGGATGAGCGATGAGGCGAAATCGCGGTTCACGGCGCGGGACTCCCTCCGTTGGCGGTGCGGAATAAACAGTACGACCATACTACCGTTAACGCCGCAACGGGGACAACCAAGCGGCGGATCATTGCTCTGTTTAGACACATTTCCGCAGCTCATATGCGCCCGCAACCGCCGGTTGTCAAAATACTCACTAGAATAGGTGGCATGTTTTTGGCGGTGGCGGATAGATTTTTAACTGTGCAAGGCGCCTTAAGAACAAAAGCGGTCCGGCGGCACGGCTGGCAAAAGCATAGGAGGAACCATGAATGTAGAAACTGCGCAGCGGCTCGCCGACCTTCGTCGCAGCAAGGGTTTTAGCCAAGAAGGGCTGGCACGAAAGCTGGGACTGTCGCGCCAGGCGGTCAGTAAATGGGAGCGCGCGGAGAGCTCGCCCGATACCGAGAACCTGATCTCGCTCGCTAAACTCTATGGCGTGAGTTTGGACGAGCTCCTCAATCCGAGCGACGAGATTGAGGACGATATCGAGTTTGAGAACGAGGACCGCGCCCGTCAGCGCGAGGCCGAGGCGGCAGAGCGCGCCCGCACCCATGAGGCGGCGGCACGCGCCACCGAGGCGGCAACGCAGGCAAGTGACGCGGCAGCCAAGGCGGCGCAGGCGGCAAGCTGGAGTGCGCAGGCCGCCAATGCCGCGACGGCGCAGGTGACGGGCGGTGGCGCGGCCAGCCCGACTCCAGTGAAAGGCCCGTTCCAGTCATTCCCGTATTGGGCCGTGTGCTGGCTGCTGTTCTTTTTACTGATGTTCCTGGTTGGTGCCAGCCCCTTTCCCGCACTGATCTTCTTTACGATTCCTATCTATCACTGGGTGGCACGTGCGCTTGATGGCGATTGGGCACGTGGGGATATCCAGGTTGGTCCGGTGCCGGCGGTCGCTAGGACTAAGGGGGAGGACGTTTCCACTGCGGTTGACGCTGGCATGGCTGCCGCGGCCACCGCTGAGCCGAGTGCCAAAGAGGGTGATGAATGATGAAGCTTTCGCATGAATCCAAGGTACGCTTGGGCGTTGGCATTGGGGCGTTCGTGCTCATCATTGGGCTCGTCTTTGGCGCTTCGAGGACTTTGATTCATTTCGAGGGACCGTGGGACCTTAGTGATCTTGCATCCAGCTTGTCTGGTCTGGACGATGAGGTTGACGAGGATGATCCCTTGGACGACGGTAGTTATTCCGCTCGGCCTCAGAAGCTTTCGAGTGTAACCTTTGATGCTGACTCATTCCAGTCCCTTGATCTAGATGTGACGTCGGGCACGGTCGAGGTCAAGCACGTCTCCGGCGGGCCGGTGCGCGTAATCGAAAGCGGTCGCGTGGCAACGGGGACCGTTGCCTTCGATGCGGCAACCCGGAACCTGGCCGAAATCAAGGGCTCTACGCTCAAGATTAGCCAGTTCGACTGCGATGACGAGCGTGCGATTGACCGCACGGTTACCGTCGAACTGCCGCGCGAGGTTGCGGATAACCTGGTGGGCATAACAGCGAATGTAGGGTCGGGCGACCTGACGGTCGCGGGCATTGCGTGTCACGATCTGAATCTAACGCTGGATTCGGGCGATGTTGAGTTTACGGGCACCGTGACCGATACCCTGAATGCCGAGGTCGGTTCGGGCGATGTGACGTTTGAGCTCTATCAGGCCCCCGCGAAGTCGATGGACGTGAGCGTTGGCTCGGGCGATGTTGAGATAATGGTTCCGAACTCTACGGGCTTTAAGGCAAGTCTTGCTCTGGGCAGCGGTGATTTTGAGAGCGTTTTCCTTCCGCTTGACTACGATGGCGAGACCATTTTGAAGCTTGAATTCGATAACGGCGATAAGTCTGCCACGTATCGTTTTGAGGTCGGTTCGGGCGACATGTCGTTCAATCCGGAATGACGGACGGTTATCGAGGACCGATAAACATAGCCGCGCTCTTTGATGGAGGTGCCGGGGCCGTGGTCGGCTCCGGCGCCTTTGCCTTTACAATGGGGGCATGGAACAGATTATCTTGAACATACTCGAGGCCCTGCGTCGCGGTGAGACCGTGGACGACAAGGCGCTCGTCAAACTGATACATGCCGAGGCGCGCCGCGAGGGTGCCGACAAACGCGATTTGGCCAAGCGTCGCCTGCTGCCGTTTTACCAGCGGGTGAAGCGCGAAGAGCCGGCTCGTTGGGCTGGGTGGAATGTCGATGCCGAGCTGGAGCGTCAACTGCTGCAGGTGCTGCGCATGAAGCCGCGCCGCACGGCATCGGGCGTGGCGACCATCACCGTCATCACCAAGCCTTGGCCGTGCTCGGGCGATTGCCTGTTTTGCCCTAACGACCTGCGCATGCCCAAGAGTTATCTGCACGCTGAGCCGGCGTGCGCCCGTGCAGAGCAAAATAGCTTTGATCCGTATTTGCAGGTGAGTGCCCGTTTGACGGCGCTTTCGCAGATGGGGCACGCGACCGACAAGATTGAGCTCATCGTGCTCGGCGGCACCTGGAGCGATTATCCGGAAGGCTATCAGACCTGGTTTATGACGGAGCTCTTCCGCGCACTCAATGACGATGCCGTGGCCGGCGTGGCGGCTAATCCCATGCTGGCCCGCCCGGGCATCAGCCACGCCGAGGCGGGACGCCTGCTCGATGACGCGCCCACCGATGCGTTGCCGCCGGTGGTGGCGGAGCGTCGCGAGCGCTATCGGGCTGCCGGTATTGCAATCGATGAGCGTGAACTTGCGGCAGGTGTTGCCGGCGAACAGGAGCGCGTGGACGCTGCCGTGGGCGGCTACAACCGTGCGGTGCGTCGGCTGTACGGCCCTGGTACGCCGTGGGGCGAGGTCGCCGAGTGGCAGACGGCAACGATGGAGGAGCTTGAGCGACAGCAGCGCATTAACGAGACGGCGAAGCATCGCGTGGTGGGGCTCGTCATCGAGACCCGCCCCGATGCCGTGACGCCGCAGGCGCTTACACTCATTCGCCGCCTGGGCTGCACCAAGATCCAGATGGGTATTCAGAGCCTTGACCAGCACCTGCTCGACATTAACGAGCGTCGCATTACGGTGGCTCAGATTGAGCGTGCGTTTTCGCTTGCAAGACTGTTTGGCTTTAAGATCCACGCGCATTTTATGCTCAACTTGCTGGGCGCTACGCCCGAGGGGGACAAACGCGACTACGAGCGCTTTATGACCGAGGGCACCTTTATGCCCGACGAGGTCAAGGTCTACCCGTGCGCGCTCATTGAGGGTTCGCGCCTGGTGGGCTGCTACGAGCGTGGCGAGTGGCGCCCCTATACCGAGGAGGAGCTGCTCGACGTGCTGGCCGACGACATTGTGGTGACGCCGGCGTTTTGCCGTATCAGCCGTATGATTCGCGACTTTAGCTCCGACGACATCATGGTGGGCAATAAGAAGCCCAATCTGCGCCAGCTCGTCGAGAATCGTTTGGAGGCCTGCGGCGATGGTGCGACGGTGTGCGAGATCCGCTACCGCGAGATCAGTACCGCGGGTGCCGATTTGGATGAGCTCTCTCTTGATGAGGTTGCTTACGAGACGCCGGTGACGAGCGAACGTTTTTTGCAGTGGGTGACGCCCGAGGGCAAGATCGCCGGCTTTTTGCGCCTGTCGTTGCCCGATCGCGCGTTTGTTGCCGCGCATGCGGACGAGCTACCGACGTTGCCGGACGAGGCGATGATTCGCGAGGTGCACGTGTATGGTATGGCGGCGCGCATGGGCGATCAGGGCCAGGCGGCTCAGCATCACGGTCTGGGGCGTCTGCTCGTGGAACGCGCGTGCCAGATTGCTCAGGATGCGGGCTATACACACATCAATGTGATCAGCGCGATTGGTACGCGCGAGTACTACCGCCACCTGGGTTTTTGCGACCATGGCCTTTATCTGCAGAAGGAGCTCTAGATGAACAAGCCGAGTGTTTCTGCTGGCGTCGTTGCCGGCGTTGCCCTGGGAGCCGCGGCACTGGGCGCGGCTGCCGTCGCTGTTCGCGCTGCCTGTCTGCAGGTCGCGCGAACCCGCAACGGATTGGCGCGCGTGAAGCGTGTGCACGATGAGAACGGTGACGAGGTCCGCGTGCTGGTGCAGGGCGGCGTCTACCAAAGCGCGAGCTATGTTGGCGATCGCTGGGTGGAGCCGGTCTTTGTGTACTATCGCGCATTTGACGATGTGTTCGAGGCCGAGGATGCAATGCGCGATACTTGCGGGCATGGTATCGACCGCATGCTCATGCTGGGCGGTGGCGGGTTTGCCTATCCCAAGTTTGCGCTGATGTCGCATGAAGGCTTGCGCATGGACGTCATCGAGTACGATGCCGAGATTACGCGTCTGGCGCGTCGTTGGTTCTACTTGGACGAGCTGGAGCGCACGGTTGGCGATCGCCTACGGGTGATTACCGCCGAGGCGCGTTCGTACCTGGGTGTGACGAGCGTGGGACATCGTCGCTACGACGTGGTTGTGAGCGATTGCTTTGGCGGCGCCGAACCCGTGCGCGAGCTGGCGACCGTTGAGGCGCTCCGTTTCGCCCGGGGCAGCTTGAACCCGGGCGGCATCTATGTAGCCAATATCGTGAGCGCGAACGAGGGGAGCGATGTGTCGTTCCTGCGAGATTGCGCCGCAACGGCGCTCGAGGTGTTCGACCACGCTTGGGTGATTCCCTGTGGCGATACAGAGTTCGGCGGCGAGGAAAACTACCTGCTCATCGCCAGCGACGGTGACTACACCTTCATCGAAGCCGTGCCTTTCGACGCCGACTTCCTCGGTGCCGCCCTTCACGACTAGCTCATTGAGCCCCGTCCCAAAAGGACTGGTTTTATGCGTGGTTGCGCCAGCTGAGGACGCGTTGCTTCATGCCTTGGATGTCAAGGACGCCTTCGGCAAAGCCTTTGCGAACGAGTTCCTCGGGAACGTACTCGTCGTAACGATCGAAGTAGGGCACCTCGCCGGGATAGACGAGCTCAATGGGGTCGAAGTCCTTCTCGGCCTCGGCAGCGAGTACCTCAAAGAACGTTTCCTCGTCTGCCTTCATCTTAAACTGCATAAAGTACGGACGCGATGGATCGAGCCCGCGAAGGCCCAGCTTCGCGGCGCATTTAATTTTGAGCATACGCTCGAGTGCCAAGAAGGCATAGCTGCCCAGCCAGGGGAAGAGCACCCAGGTGTCGCCGCCCAGGTTGATGAGCGGTTTAGTTCCCGCGCCCGAAATCTCAGCCGTATGACGAGCCTGCGCAAGTCGTGCACGTGCGTTACCCATGAGGTACGGATATGCCACATGCTCGTTGAGCGCTTGGCGCATGCGCTCGAGCACATGCGTATTGATGTCTCCGGGACAGTCGCCAAAGTAGGCCGGCACACGGCCCTTGACCTGCGTGGCAAAGACGGTGTGACGCTTCCAGTCCACTTCCTCGACGATCCAGCAATGGCCTGCGATGGCGATGCGTTCGCCAGGTGGTGGCGGATTGACGATCGTGCCCAGCTCGGCCGATTCGCTGCGAACGGTAAACTCCTCGTTCTCCTGGAACACGGCGTAGAACTTAAAGTTGTTGATGACGCGCTCGCCCGCGAGGCCCACGATGAGCCCGCCGCCCTCGGTGACCTGGATGTGGTCGATCTTAATGAGGTGGCGCAGCAGCACGCGGTAGTCATCGGCGGAGACGCGGTGGAAATAGCTGAGCGTGAGCACGCGCTGGGCAAGTTCGGCCGGTGTGAGCTCGCCGGTGCTGGCGAGCGTCGACATGGTCTGGTGATAGAGCAAGCTGTAGGGGAGTCGATCGAGCTCGGGCGGCTCGACCCACTTTTCCTCGCGATAGAGTTGCACGAGTGCGATGCCCTGCAGGAGCTTCCAGGGAATCGTTTCGGGCATCATCGTGCGCGGCTCGGGCTCTTCCTCGCGCATGACGAACCACATCTCGGGCGGAAGGTCGCGACGGCCTGTACGCCCCATGCGCTGCAAAAAGGAGCTGACAGTAAACGGCGCATCGATCTGGAACGCGCGCTCCAGACGGCCGATATCAATACCGAGCTCCAGTGTGGAGGTGGTAACGGTTGTCTGTGCCTGTTCCTCGTCGCGCATGAGCTCCTCGGCGGTCTCGCGCAGCGATGCCGAGAGGTTGCCGTGGTGGATCAGGAAGCGGTCGGGCTCGTGCCGGTTCTCACAGTAGCTGCGCAGCATGGAGCACACGGCCTCTGCCTCCTCGCGCGAGTTGGCAAAGACCAGGCACTTGCGGCCGCGGGTATGTTCAAAGATATAGCCTATGCCGGGATCGGCGTTGTCGGGCGCGGTATCGGTGGGGTTGAGCAGCGCCTGCTCTGTTGCCTGTGGGATGTCGACTTCGCCTTCGGGGGCCGAGGAGGTGCGACGGTCCTTGGGGGCAGCTTTGCCCCGTGCCTGCTCGCGACGTTGACGGCGCTCCTCCTGTGTGAGTTGTCCGCTGTGGCGCATTTCTTGGGTGCTGGCGGGCAGTGCCGCGGGTGCCGCTGCTTCAATGCGCTCGCATGCGAGCACCTCGGCTTCCCGTGGACCTGTGCTCGTGAATCCTCGCTGCTGCGCCTGGGGACCCGAGTTGTAGAAGTGCTCCATGGAGATACGCCACACGCGGCGCGGCTCCTCAAAGCGGGGAATGACGCAGTCGCGTCCCGTCCCCTGCGACAGGAAGGCGCCCGTGCGCTCGGGGTCGCCGATGGTGGCCGAAAGGCCGATGCGGCGGGGCCGTACGCCGGCCATGCGCGAGAGGCGCTCGATAAGGCAGAGCGTCTGCCCGCCGCGGTCACCGCGCATGAGCGAGTGGACCTCGTCGATGACCACATAGCGCAGGTCACAGAACATGCGCGGGATCGCCATGTGCTTATGGATCAGGAGTGCCTCGAGTGATTCGGGCGTAATCTGCAGGATACCGCTCGGCTTTTTGATGAGCTTGGCCTTGTGCGATTGCGAGACATCGCCATGCCAGTGCCAGACAGGGATATCGGCCTCTTCGCAGAGGTCGTTGAGGCGGACGAACTGGTCGTTGATGAGCGCCTTGAGGGGGCCAATGTAGAGGGCGCCCACGCTCGCGGGCGGGTTCTCCCAAAACTCGGTCAGGATGGGAAAGAAGGCCGCCTCGGTTTTGCCGGATGCCGTGGATGCCGTCAGGAGCACATTGTCCTGCGTGTTAAAGATTGCATCTGCTGCCGCAACCTGGATAGAGCGCAGGCTTTCCCAATCGTGGGAGTAGATGAAGTCTTGGATAAACGGAGCATATCGGTCAAAAGCGTTCACGGGGCCTCCTCTCAACAACGGGCTGATCAACGTAGCGGGCAACGGCGCGATATCTTGCAACATCGGCGTTTGCCCAGATAAAACCTACCAAAATAAACCTGTCCCTTTTTGGCAGGTTAGATGGTGAACTCGGCGAAGTTGCGGTCGTCGGATGATGCGGGCGATTCGCTGGCCGGCGCGAGGGCATCGCCGCCGACGCTTTGCAGCAACTCGGCCACGTCGGCATCGGGGTTTTGACACAGGATGTCAAGCAACTCGATAAACTCGCGGATGACCTCACGGGGCGTCAGGTGCGTATCGGCTCCCACGCGACCAAACTCAATCTTGAGGAAGTCCACCAAGTCGTTCTCGGTAAGCGTAGGGGTCCAACCAAAGTAGCCGGCATGGATTTGCATGAGCTTTTCAATCAAGACCAGCAGCTCCTCGTAGGTGAGCGGCTGCAGACGAATGATGGGCGCGAGCATGTCCTTGAGGTCCTCGCGCGCAAATCGGCCCTGGGCGAGTCGGCTACGCAGGGCCTCGTAGGAAAACACGCCGCGGCGGCGGTCCTCGATAGAGGTCGGCGTGCCGCCCATAATCATGCCCAAGTACTGCGCCTTGCCTTGCAGCGTGTCGTTGTACATGGTCAGGATTTTCTCGTAGTTGTATTGGCGCGTGATGGCGTTGGGAATCTTGTACAGGTTTACAAGTTCGTCGATGAGCACCAGCATGCCCTTGTAGCCGCTGCAGACCAAAAAGCGTGCGATGAGCTTGGTGTAGTCGTACCAGTCGTCGTCGCTGATGATGGTCGAGGAGCCTAGCTCGGTGCGCGCCTTGCTCTTGGTGCGATACTCGCCGCGAATCCATTTAGTCACGCGGCTCATGGTCTCTTCGTCTCCCTCTGCGACGGCCGTACGATAGCGACGGAGCATACGGGTGAAATCGAAGCCGTGGACCATCTCCTCGAGCGGAGCGAGCTGGGCATTGATGGCCGACTCGTCGGCATCGTCACACGAGGCAACCCAACGATCCAGGATAAGGTTGAGTGCGCCGCCCTCGGGGCGCGTCTTGGTCGATATGTTGCGGATGAGTTCGCGGTAGGTAGCGAGGCCCTGCCCCTGACCGCCCTGCAGTCGGCGCTCGGGGGAAAGGTCGGCATCGGCGACGACGAAACCCTCGCCCATGGCATGTGTACGAATGGTTTGGAGCAAAAAACTCTTGCCGGCGCCGTAGCGACCGACCAGGAAGCGGAAGCTCGCGCCGCCATCGGCGATGAGGCTCAGGTCGGTGAGCAGGGCGCGGATCTCGACCTCACGTCCCACGGTGATGTAGGGAAGGCCGATGCGCGGGACGACGCCGCCCTTGAGCGAGTTGAGAATGACGGCGGCGACGCGCTTGGGCACGCGGGGTGCTGCGGATGCGGTATCACTCATGGTCTAGGTATCCTCTCACGTCTGCTTCGTAGTCCTCGATAATCTGCGGCCCTGCCGCGCCAAATTCAATAACGGTGTCGCCCACCAGGTCAAAGAGTGCTTCGTTGATGCTGTCGACAAGCATGTCCTCGCTCTGTCCCGATTGCTCTACCGCCGATGCCGCCTGCGCTGTGTTCTGCTCGAGCAGCGCGCGCAGATAGGCGCCTGCAGCGGGGGCGAGTGCGGATGCGGTGTCGACGGGTGTGGCCGCTGCGAACGTGGGAGTCGGCGCGAGGAGCGGGGCCACGACGCCAAACTGCTCGGTGGGGATGGTCGGCTCGTCGGCCTCATCCTGTCGCGTGGGCGCCGCGACCGGTTTGGCAACCATATCGATCGCGGGCTCGGCTTCCGGCTGCTCGGACCCCGTCGTATCGACCTCTGCGAACACGTCGTCCTCGCGTTCCTCGTCGATCAAAAGCGCCTCGCGCGTCTGTGCGGCGGCGCTTCTGATATGCCCCAGCTGACTCAGGTCGATATCGATCTTGACGGGCTGGTGCGCGGCATCCCAAGAAAGCCACGCTACGATCTCGTCATCGATGATCTTGGCCAGATATTTGGGGACCTTTTCTTCCTTAAGGGGATGGGTGGGGTCCAGCGCCAGACGCAGACGCTGGTCGCAGGCGCGCATCATCTCGCCAAGCTTGCTGCTCTTTTGTCTGCTGCCGTGGATGCGCATACACTCCCAAAAGCCGTTTTGGCAGCGGTAGATGTGAATGGGGTCCAGGTGATATTCGCAGTCTTCGTGGCGCTCGGGCGCAAAGAACACGGCCGAGGCAAACATGGTGTAGGGCATGGCCGTCTCCTCCCCAAACAAGCTCGCTACGATGCCGGTCTTTCGATGCGTGTCATAGTAGCGCGCCATGCGGACATATACGGCGCATGCCACGTGGCGCAGGTCGCGATGATGGCTGCGGTCGAGCCGTGAGTTATTGAGGTTGTACGTGGAGAGCGCATTGATGGCGGCCATGAGTCGCTCCTCGCGCGCCTCGTCGGGCGGAAGGGGGAGCGTAGGCTCGGAGGTCTTGCGACGCTTGGGGGCCCGGTCGGACGGGACCGTCGTAGGTGTAAGGTCTCGCGCCGCGCGACGCAGCTCGATAAGGGCGTTGTCGAACATGACGGTTTTAGAGTCGCGAAGCAGCTTGGGGTCGAGCCCGTGAAATACAGCGTAATCCTGCAACCACACGCGCGCGAACCGGTCGATACCGGGCTCAAAGGCGCGATAGGCATCCCAAAACGCCTTGATCTTGTTAAAGCCGTCGAGCGGATCATCTACGCCAACGCCACAGATCAGCTCATAGAGATATAGGAAAGCAAAGGAGGTAGACGTCTCTTCCACGGTTCCGCGACGTACCCGCGCGCGCCAGGTAAAGTAGCCGCGCAGCTGTCGGTCGCTCATGGCATTGTAGGTGGGAAAGTACGACTTAAACGTGCCGTTGTAGGGGCAGTCATCCTCAAAATCGGCCATGAGCAGGCCTTGGCGGTAGAAGAGCTCTGCCTCCGAAAGCCAACGGCCCGCACCGCCCTTGGGGTCGTCTTGCCAGCGCGATATCTCGCGCATTTTGCGGTACTGGTCGGGGAGGAAGTTCTGCATCTGTCGGCCGGTCTTGAGAATCGGCTCATCAGCATAGACTTCGTTTGAGAAGCGGGCGGACTGATGAGTCCGGGCCTCGGCCATAATGCGCTCGATGAGCAACTTGATGTCCTGATCGGCCACCGCCCTCTCCTCTCCCTATACGGTGTCGGTGACCTCATATCATAGCACAGCATCAAACAGATGTTCGAGATTCCGCTACGTAGATTGACTTAAAACAGGAGGGCGTAGATGACGGCAATGACGACGGCGGGAAGCATGTTGGCCGTGCGGAAGGTTTGAGGTCGGATAAGGTTGACGCCGACGCAGAAGATGAGCATGGAGCCCACGAGCGAAAGGCTGTCGAGTGCCGCAGCGGTCATGATGGGGGAGAGCGCACCGGCAAACAGCGTGATCGTTCCCTGGAACACGGCGACGGGCAGGGCCGAGAAGATGCAGCCACGTCCGAGCGAGGCGGTCATGGTGCAGACGATGATGCAGTCCAGCGCGCCCTTTAGAGCGAGTGTGGACCAGTCGCCGAGCAGGCCGTCCTGGATCGAGCCCACGATGGCCATGGCGCCGATGCATACCGTGAGCGATGCCGAGACAAAGGCATTGGTGAACTCGTTGTCGCCCTCGCTGCCGGTTTTTCGCTTGAGCCATTCGCCGAGGTTTTCGATCGCCGCCTCTAGATTGATGGCCTCACCGATGAGCGAGCCCAGGGCAAACGAGACGATCAGCATGGTGGTGCCGGTGGTCGAGAGGGCGTCGCCGTCGATGACGAGCATCTTTTGCATGGTTCCGCCCAGGCCGATAAACAGGACGCACAGCCCCGACGCCTTCATGAGCGTGTCCTGGATCCGGGGCGTGATAAAACGCCCGCCGGCCAGTCCCAAAAGGCCGCCTGCAATCAAAAGCGCTACGTTGATGATCGTTCCCAAACCCGGCATGAACCCTCCTGTATTGATGCTAACGCGGCAATCGTAGCAGAACGGGGCGCGAGGCTGCGCTATAACACGTCTAATACGTTATGTATGCGGTATTCGAACGCCGCAGATACAATGCCGCTCGAGGTCTTACGGCACGATGTACGAGGCGTAATCGAAGCGAAGCGTCATGAGACGCTGCGGGGACTCGATCGCCGCCGCAATGATATCGGCGTCGCGAGCGCGGTCGAATCCTTCGAGCCGCAGCTCATACGAGATGTCCTCGTTTTTTTGAAGAACCCGGGTGGCTAGGAGTTTCTCACCGTCGAATTCCTCGGTCTTGCTTCCGTCTGCACCGATGGCATACAAGCGCAACGTGGCGGAGGTCGCGGGGTCGACAACCGTGATCTTTTCAATTCTGTTACGGTCTCTCTTTGCCCCCAGCAATGTGAGAACCGAGGGCGCCACGATTTCGCCCGAAGGCAAAAAGACGAGGTCGACAGTCTTGGGGAACGTGATAAGGGTGTTTTTTCGGGTGGGATTGTCGGCGGCGACTGGCTCAATACTTGCGGCGTCGACGGTTTCCGTGTGGTCGAGCGCGACCATCATGCAGCAGTTGCCCTCGTCGACATCTGGGGGTGCCACAAAGCCTAGGCCGTCATCGGGCTGGTCATTGCTTGGTTCGGCAGCGGTGCCGCCTGATGTTTCGGAAGGAGCTGCGGTGTTGTTATCTTGCGACGGTGCATCGTCTGCGATATCAACACGCGCTGACGTTTCCGCGTCCTCGTCCTTGTCCTCTGGGCGACCGCTCATTTCGCCGGGCGTGGGGGAGGCAATCCCGATGGCCCCCGTTCCGCTCCAGGCCATTTGGAGGAGCGCCGGATCGGCAAAAATGCGCTGCGCACCTTGCGCCTGGGCGTCGATATCGATAGGGCAGGGTTCCGACCCACGTATGACGCTGAGTGAGCCCTTCTGTGTTTTGTTCTGGCCTTTTTGGTCGCCCGAGCCGAGCGCGAAGAGCGATAGGGGAGCTTCTCCTGTTGCGACGGCGTCGGTGCCTGCCTTGGTTAGCTGCAGTGATGCCGCGTAGGAGATGGTGGGCTGCGCGCCATCGGCATTTGAGGGAACGCAGCCCAGGCATACACCTCCTCCTTCTGTACTCATTGCGCTGTCGAAGGCGACCTTCGCCCCGTTCGCCGAGTCATCGATCGGGGCGATGTCGATGCGCAATCTTGCGTCGCAAACGTCGCCATCGGCATCGAACGCAATTGATTTCCACGTGCAGGTGGCACAACCCGTCTGGGGGTCATTTTCCCTGTTCGGACGTTTGATATCCACGACTATCGAGCCGTCCGTATTACAGGTAAGGCATCCCGAGGTCGAGATTGTCGCCTGCGCGAGCGAAAATCGCTTGCATGTAATGGTGCTCGACGGAGCTGGCGCGGGGCTTAGGGCCGTCGGTAAGGAGTCTGCCATGACGGGTGTCGCCCAGGCGGCGAGAGGCGTTCCGGTCGCCAGCGCGCTGCAGAGCGCGGCGACGGGCAAAAGTTTTCTGGGTGCCATGGTTCTCCTTACTGTCCAATCTTCCGTCTTGCCGTGTCTGGCCTATCGGCTTCGTTTGATGTTCAGGCCAAGACACATTACGGCCATGCCCGCGGCGGCGATGCAGACCGAAGCGGGTGCCGATGCATCACCGGTTTGGGCGAGCGCCTCGTGATGGTCGCCGCGGTCAAGCGCCGTGAGGTCGACAGTCACCTGTGTGGCGGCCTGTGCCTGATCTTGCTGGGCAAGTGCCGCTGTCGGGGCGAGCGTCAGAATGCCGGCGACGACCACCAACGCGATGGCTCTAAGACGCGACGTGCGCACCGGGCTCAACCGTCCAGGTGATGCTTGCTACCGAGTCACCGGTTTCAGCCTTATTCGCAGCGCTTGTGAGGTGGTAAATGTCACGGGTGACGCGGGCGACGTTTCCACTTGCCTTAAGCTTGATTTTGTCCTTGCCGCCCGTAATGCCCTGGTAGCCCATGTCGAAGGCTGCGTTCTTGGAAAGGTCGATACCTGTTCCCTGCGTTGCGGCGTAAGCGTCTTGGAGGCTGTCTGCCGGGCCGACCTTAAAGTCGATGGAGTTCTGGGCAGATCCGGCCTTGGCGTCGGCGGCGATGGTCCAAGTATTCGTGGCGTCAATCTTCATATTAGTAACGTGAATGCCGTAGGCCGAGAGGTTGTCGATGGTGATGGCATCCTCGGAAGGGCACTGAAGCATGCCGTCGGCCTGGGCAACAAACGGAATGACCGTCGGGGCCTTGAACGAAATGTTGTCGATTTCGGTCCTGACCCTGACATCGGTGGTTCCGACACGCCCTTCTGCCATGGCCGGTGTCGGTCCGGCGCTCATCGCAAACATGAGCGCCAGCCCCGCGCCCACGGCGAGCGCTCTGGCTCCGTTTGGGTTCCTGGTGATGTCCATAGTTGTTCCTTTCTATTCGTCGCGGGCCACCCCCGCGATGATTGGACGAATGCTAGGCGAGCCTCGTGCAGCGCCGCGGTTCCGAAAAGCTAGCCTTCTGCCTGCTCCACCCGCACTTTGACGCGTGTGGGGTTGCCGCGGTCGTCGTAGGTCTTGGCGTCAAGCGCCTGAATCTCTATGTATGCCTCGCCCTCCTCAACCTCTCCGGCAGGGCAGGTCTCAACCGTCTTACCTGCCTCGACTACGTCGGATTCGTAAACGGTCTTGTCGTTTTGGATGACGCGGAAGCGCTGGGGAAACTTGTTGTCTTTAACGTTTTGCACATTGACGCGTAGCTTGCCGCCCGCCTGCAGCTGGGCCACCGGTGCGACGGATATCGTCATCATGTTGTCGCGGACGATGGCGTCGAGCTCGTCCTGGATCTCCTGGCGCGTTTTGCCCTCGGCCGTCGTAACCGAAGCGCCTGCCTCGGGCAGGGGCTGTGATTGCCAGGCATACAGTCCTACGGCGACGAGGGCGCAGACGATGGCCAGGCAGGCAACGATGAGCTTCTTGCGACGCCCCGGACTCGCGGGCCGGGGTGGCTTCTTCGCGCTCATGCGGCATCCTTGGCATTGTAGACGCGCGCAAATGTGGACGGGTCTGCCCCAAAGAGCATGTGAAGCATCAGGCGGCGTGAGTAGATAAGCTCATCGAAATCGGGAGGGAGCTTGATGTCGTGGATGTACGCGATGGAGTGAGCGAGTGCCGAGAACGACTCGGGGTCGCAGATGACATCGGTGGTGACGTGGTAGACCGCCGTATCGGGGAATGCCTCTTCGTCGAAGGGCAAGAGATAGGGGTCGTCGTCGACTTCGATGGCGATGCCGTACTGGGGCCAGTAATATGCCATGGGAACCTCCCTGCTCTTGGGCCAAAACTTCCATCGGCTTTGGCTGTCGAGACCGAACGTATCAGCCGCTACTTGACCAAAAGCTGACCAAACACTTGACGGAATTGCATCGCCGCAGGTAACAGGTGGTAAAAAATACTTCAACATTTTTCGAGTGCCAATTTCGCGATTGTTGGCGGTGAAGCGATATGTGTCTAAAACATCGCCTACCGAGATCTGCTAGCCGCTCGCCGAATTGCGCGAACGTAAAAATCCTCAATTATGGAGACGGTCTCGAACACGTCAGCGAAACGATGCGGTAACATCTCCCTGCAAACACTGTAGTTAGCTAAAGGGGAGTTCTGCATGTCTGCAACCATCAAACCCTTCACCGATGAGTTCGAGGAATACGGTCGCGACGAGTCTCGCTCGTCGGGCGAGGCCTCGAGTATCTCGTTTCCAACATCGGAAGACGAGGTTCGCGCCATTCTGCGGCAGCTCCATGTCGACGGTGTCCCGGTGACTGTCCAGGGCGCTCGAACGGGCCTCGCTGCCGGCGCCGTGCCTCATGGTGGCCACATCCTCAATACTTCCCGCATGAATCGTTACCTTGGTCTTCGCCGCGATGACGAGGGCTGCTTTCTCTTGCGTGTTGAGCCCGGCGTCGTGCTGTCTGAGCTGCGCAAGCAGCTGGGCAAGAAGGTACTTCCGACCGCAGGTTGGGACCAGGCTTCGCTTAAGGCTTACGAGGAGTTTCAGGCAGCTCCCGAGCAATTCTTTCCTACCGATCCCACCGAGGCATCTGCCTGCCTGGGCGGTATGGCGGCATGCAACGCTTCCGGCGCCCGTAGCTACGCTTACGGCCCCATGCGTCCGCACGTTACGGGCCTTCACGTCGCGCTGACCGACGGTGACCTGCTCGAGCTTAGGCGTGGCGAAGTTTTTGCGCAGGGTCGTCGCCTTTCGCTCGTCACGGCGCAGGGCCACACGCTCGATCTCGATCTGCCCGGCTACGTCATGCCCAAGACCAAAAATGCCTCGGGCTATTTCGTCGCGGACGACATGGATGCCATCGACCTGTTTATCGGTGCGTGCGGCACGCTCGGTGTCATCACCGAGCTTGAGATTGCCCTGCAGACGGCACCTTCGGTCGTTTGGGGCGTGAGCTGCTTCTTTGACAGCGAAGACAAAGCTGTGTCCTTTACCGATTCCGTGCGTCCCGTCCTATCCCATGCCGCTGCCATCGAGTATTTCGATGCCGGCGCCCTGGATATCCTGCGCCGTCAGCGCGAGCAGTCGACCGCGTTCGCCTCGCTTCCAGCGCTCGACGAAGATGCCAAGGTCTGCGTATACGTGGAACTCGACTGCGACGACGAGGCCCAGGCGACCGAGGAGCTGTATCACTTGGGCTGGGTGTTGGAGCTTGCGGGCGGCCGTGACGACACGACATGGGTCGCGCGCACCGAGGTCGATCGCGAATGCCAGCGATTCTTCCGCCATGCAGTTCCCGAGAGCGTCAATATGCTCATCGACGAGCGCCGCCGCACCGATCCCACCATTACCAAGCTGGGCTCGGACATGTCGGTGCCCAACGCGCGTCTGTCCGATGTCATCGCCCTCTATCGCAAAACGCTTGCCCAAAGCGGTCTCGAGTCCGCCGCGTGGGGCCATATCGGCAACAACCACCTGCACGTGAACATTCTTCCGCGCGATGCGCAGGACTACCGCCGCGGCGGAGAGCTCTTTGCCCAATGGGCTTCCGAGGTTACGGCCATGGGCGGTGCGGTCTCTGCCGAGCACGGCGTCGGCAAGATCAAGGCGGGTTTCTTGGAGACGATGTACGGCCACGAGGCCATGGTCGAGTCGGCGCAGCTCAAGCTCCAGCTCGACCCCGCCGGACAGCTGGGCCGCGGAAACCTGTTTTCGGAGAAGCTCTTGGATGAACTCGTCCAGAAAGGGGGCGCGTGAAGATGAGCGATTTCCATATGGTGGTGTGCGTCAAGGCGGTGCCAGGCAGCACCGAGGTCAAGATGGACCCCAAGACCAATACGATTGTGCGCGACGGCAAGCAGGCGGTCATCAATCCCTTTGATGCGAGCGCCCTGGAGTGCGCCCTGGCGTTGAAGGACGACTTTATCGGCTTTGGCATGGATGTGCGCGTGACGGTAGTGTCGATGGGCATTCCCGCGACCGAATCGCTGCTGCGTGACTGTATCGCCCGCGGCGCCGACGACGCCCTGTTGCTGACCGACCGTGCCTTTGCGGGCGCCGATACCCTGGCTACCACCTATGCGCTCAAATGCGGTATCGAGGCGCTTGACGAAGACTTTGACCTGCTCATTTGCGGCAAGATGGCGGTAGACGGCGATACAGCGCAAATCGGGCCCGAGCTTGCCGGCGCCTTCGAGATTCCCTGCGTGACCGACGTGAGCTGCGTGCAGAGCGCGGGCTTTACGACGTGTGGCTCGCTGGCGCTCGTCCACGGATGCGATGCCGGTGAAGAGACGGTCTATCTTGAGATGCCGTGCGCGATGACGACCGCTAAGGAGATCGGCCAGCTGCGCATGCCGAGCATCGCCGGCATTCGTGCAGCCGAGGATGCGGACGTGCGCGTGGTTAATGCTGTCGACGTGCATGCCGACCCCGCGCGCTGCGGTCTTGCCGGCTCGCCGACGCAGGTCGTGCGCTCGTTTGTGCCCGACCGCGATCAATCGTGTGAGGCCGTTGAGGGAACGGCGTCCGAGCAGGCGGCAAAACTTGCCAAGATTATCGAGGGGATGGCATAGATGAGCGGACTGATTATCGATAGCGATGCCTGCATCGGCTGCGGTCGCTGCGTCCGTGCCTGCGCCTCGGGCGGCATTGTGGTGGAAGGCGAGCGCCCCAACCGCTGTGCCCGTGTGACCGATGGCTGTATCCTGTGCGGTGGATGCGTCGACGCCTGTCCCGTCAACGCCATCTCGATCGAGCGTGACGAGGCCGCCGGCGCAGCAGACCTTGACGCCTACCAGGACATTTGGGTATTCGTGCAGACCGACGAGCACGATAGAGTGGCTCCCGTGGCCTATGAACTCATGGGCAAGGGCCGCGAGCTTGCCGATGCCCGCGGCTGCCGCTTGGTGGCACTGGTCGGTGTGAGCCCCGAGAGTTCACTCGAGGAGCTTGAGCATCTGGTCTGCGCCGGCGCCGACGAAGTGCTGGCCTGTCGCGACGAGCGCCTGCGTCAAAATGACGCGGAAGTCTATGCTCGTCTGATCTGCGATCTGGTGGCCGAGCGCAAACCCGAGGCCATCCTCTACGGCGCGACCGCCTTTGGTCGCGAGCTAGCGCCTGGTATCGCCGTTCGCTTACAGACAGGCCTTACGGCCGACTGTACCGTGCTTTCGATGGATACGGAGACGGGGCTGTTGCAGCAGACGCGCCCGGCGTTTGGCGGCAACCTGATGGCCACCATCATCTGCCCCAATCACCGTCCCCAGATGGCAACGGTGCGTCCCGGCATCTTTAAGGCGCCCGATTTTGACTACGGCCGTTCCGGCTCGATCACCCAGGTGACGCTTGCAGAAGACGCCAAGGCCCGTGTCGAGATCTCAATCCCTGCCGAGGAGTGGGGACAGCAGGCCTCGATTGCCGATGCCGAGCGTCTCGTCGTGGTGGGTCGCGGTATCGGCTCCAAGAAAAACCTTCCGCTGATGCGAAAACTTGCCGAGGCCCTGGGCGCCGAGCTCGGCTGCACGCGCCCCGTGGTGGAGGCCGGCTGGTTGGAGTATCGCCATCAGATTGGTCAGACGGGCGTATCGGTCTCGCCCAAGCTCCTCGTGAGCATCGGCGTCTCGGGTGCCATCCAGCATCTTGCCGGCATCGGTGGGGCGGAGTGCATTATCGCCATCAACGAGGACCCGGATGCCCCCATCTTTGGCGCCGCCCAGTACAAGGTTGTCGGCGACGCCGTCGAGGTCGTCGAGGAGCTGCTGGCCCAGCTAGAGAGCTAGGCACGCGCCAGCCAATCGCGCATCATGTCCTTTAGACGCTCCCATGTTGCCTGTGTGGCGGGGTCGGTGAAGGGCCGCGTAATGCCAAAGGGCGCGTCGAGCAGGCGGTAGATATCGCCTTGCTCACGCGCCAGAGCACGGCTTGTCGGATAGACGAACTCAAACATAAAGCAGATGAGCCCCACCAGGTAGTCCGCGGGCTCATCGCGCTCATCGCGTGCTACGCACCGGCGCTCGTCAAAAGCGGCGAGCGTCGGTGCCGAGAAGTGACTGGCAAGAAACGTGTCCTCATCGACCTTGAGGATGGTGTCGACGGTGCTGTCGGCGATGGTGCGCATAATGTCGATCTTGTCGCCATCGCGCACGATATCGCAGAAGCGTCGCATGCGATCATCGAGTTGCGTCGGCAGGCGAAAGCCGCTGTGATGGGCGATGCTCGCGCGGACGAGCTCGTCGTACTCGTCGGTCTCAATATATTCTCGGATGCTTGTTGTGGCAGGCGCGTCTGCGAGGTTCTTGCCAAAGAGGACCTCGACGCCCAGCGTCGCATGGCTCATACTCTCGGCATCCTTAAAGGTGTCCCAGCGTCGCAGCTGCTCAAAGCGGCCCATATCGTGCAGCAGACCGCAAAGCCAGGCCAGGTCAATATCTTCTGACGACCAGCCCTGCTCGCGCGCTATGACATCGCATGCTTCTGCCACGTGATAGGTATGTTCGATCTTGAGTGCGATGCGCGGATTGGCGGCATCGTAAGCATCGGTATAGCGTTTGAAGGCCGCGGTCGCCCGGCTCCGATCGATAGCTGTCATAATGACTTCCTAAAAAGTTGTGTCTTTCGATCCGGTGGCAATTGTAGGTGAACTCGGTTGCTGCCGGATGATGATTCTGACGTGTCGCTGCATGCGGCTCGGAGACCTTGTCGGGATAAGGAGCGTATGGTGCTCAAAATCGTTAGAACCGTCTGGCCGGTGATGCTTACCTATGTTGCAATAGGCGCGCCGTGCGGAATGATCATGGGGCAGTCGGGAATGGAACCCTGGATGGTCTTTGCCCTGAGCAGCACGTTTGTGACGGGCAGCGGCCAGTTTATGATCTGCAACCTGTGGCTGGCGGGCGTACCGGCACCTTCGATTATCGCGAGCGTCGCCGCCATTTCCTCGCGTTTTGCACTTTATTCGGCATCGCTTGCCCCGCATCTGAAGGGCGCCTCGAAGCGTCAGACGCTGGCGGTCACCGCGACGCTCACCGAAGAGGCGTACGGCATCTCGCTAGCCAAGTTGGTCGAGGGGGATGACTGGGGCCCGCGCGAGTCCTTTGTGCTCAACGTGATCCTCATCGCAACGTGGGGCGTCTCATGCACGATGGGCGCCGTTGTCGGCGCCGTCATCGATGTTCCCACCGCTATTGCAGGTTTTGTCTGCACCTCGCTCTTTATCTGCCTGCTCTTTTCGCAGCGATTGTCGCGCGGCAATGTCGTGGCCGCCGTTTTGGCTGCGGTATCCGTCGCTATATGCAAGTTTTTTGGGTGGACGAATGTCGCTGTGCCGGTGAGCGTGCTCGTCGGTGTTGCCGTGGCGCTCGCGTGCGATGCCCTTACGGATGGAAGGGGTGCCCGCGATGTCCGTTAACGAGTTTCTGGTCCTGTGGCTGTCGTCGTGGGCGGCCATCGCGTTCTTCCGCATTGCCCCGGCATTTGTCCTGCGCGGGCGTACCTTGTCGCTCCGCGTCACCGAGGCACTGGGCTACATCCCGCCCGCTGCCTTTGCGGCGCTGGTCGCCAATGATCTGGTGAGCCCCGGTGCGTTCGACGCGGGACTCTGGCCGGGGTTGGTCCCCTGGATCGCAGCGGCCGGCGTCGTGGCGGTGGCAATCAAGACAAAGTCGATGCTGTGGTGCTGCGTCTCGGGCATCGTGCTCTATATCGTCTTGAGCCTTATATAAGGGTGGCGCCGCGGGCGCCGAATCTCGTGCCATCCGAACTTGTCGAATTTCTCACCGAGGTGGTCTGCTTCTTCTGGTACCATGTTCAGACTTTACTGTAGCAAAGCGTGACATGGGCTTTTGTGTCACGTCAACGGAAATGGGGGTTTCATGGCACAGGAAGCAACCGCCACCGAGCAAAAGAAATTCAAGGTCCCGCGCATCCCGGGCGACATCATGATCTATCCCATGATCGTCGGCCTTTTGCTCAACACCTTCTGCCCGCAGGTCTTTGAGATCGGCGGCTTCTTTACGGCTGCCTGCCGCGGCGGCTCCAACACCATCGTTGCGGCAATCCTGCTCTTCGTGGGCGCTGGTATCAGCTTTAAGTCCACGCCGGGCGCCATCAAGACCGGTATCGTCGTGCTGATCCCCAAGCTTGTCGTCGCGGCGGCTCTTGGTTTGGGCGTAGCGTATTTCTTTAACGACAACTTCCTGGGCCTGAGCTCCGTGTCCATCATCGGCGGCATCACGTTTTGCAACATGGCGCTCTATACGGGCATCATGGGCGAGTTCGGCGACGAGTCCGAGCGAGGCGCCGTGGGCATCCTGTTCTTTACGGCCGGCCCCGCCGTCACGATGATCATTCTCGGTGTCTCCGGCCTCGCCAACATTCCCGTCGGTACCATCATCGGCTCTATCCTTCCGCTCGTTATCGGCATGGTTTTGGGCAACCTGTTCCCGTTCATCAAGAACCTGCTGGTCCCCGGCACCAATCCCGCAATTGCCGTCATCGGTTTTCAGCTCGGTGCGTCCATGAGCCTGTCGAGCTTCATCACCGGCGGCATCTCGGGCATTCTGCTTGGCCTCATCACGCTCTTTATCGTCGGCCCCATCACCTTTGCCTTTGAGCGCCTGTGCGGCGGCAACGGCAAGGCTGCTGTTGCCTGTTCCACCATCGCCGGTACGGCCATGACCACGCCGGTCGCGCTTGCCGAGGTTGCGCCGCGCTATGCCGAGCTTGCGCCCACCGCGTACGCCCAGATCGCTACCGCCGTCATCATCACGGCGATCATGGCCCCGATCCTGACCGGCTGGGTCGACAAGAAATTCTGCGGCGGCAAGGAAGACCTGTCGGTTGTCGGTGTCGAGGCTATCGAGGAGGCTGTCGCGACCGATATCGACGGCGAGTAATCGTTTCATCGAGTCAATGAAACGGCGCGTGCAATTCACGCCATCCGAGCGTCCGGTCGGCAACTGTTCTGCAGTGACGTTCGGGCGCTCTGCTATTATTCCCCTTACCCCTGTGGAGATAAGGGGTGCTTGCAGCCCGGAGACGACGCGGGCGATTCTGACCACTTGGATATAAGAGGGGATGACACCTGGTGGTTAAGGCACTCAAGATTGAGATCTTTCTGCTGTGCATGATTATTCTTATCGGGCTTGCCGTGCGGAGTCGTCGCTCCCTGTTCTCGAGCACCCAACAACTTCTGTTTAGCATGCTCGGCTACACGTCTGCGGCGTACATTTTCTTTGACATGATCTGGGTCATCTCGGACGGGGCCGGTGACATGCTGAGTGTTGCGGCCAACTGGATTTCCAACGCAGTCTCGTTTTCGCTGTTTGCCATCGCTTGCCTCATCTGGTTTATGTATTCCGAGACGTTACAGGGTTCTCGGCTTCTGACCACACGTTCTAGGGTAGTACTTTTGACGCTGCCTACGGTTCTGGTAGTTGTGCTGGCGTTTACCAGCTACTGGACGCATACCCTGTTTTATATCGATGCCCAGGGTATATATCGTCGTGGCTTTGCCTATATGATTCAGCCTATCGTGAGCTACTGCTACGTCATATTTACGTCCTTGCATGCTTTTGTGCATTCGCAACGGGTCGAAAGCCTGCAAAAGAAGACCATTTATCGTACCCTTGCGTTTTTTGCCATTCCTGCGCTGGTTGGCGGCACCTTTCAGGTCGTGTTCTCGGTGCCCGGTCTTTGCGTCGGCATAATGATTAGCATTCTGTCGCTTTATGTTGTCTATCAGGAACAATTGATCTCGACCGACCCACTGACCGGTCTCAATAATCGCAACCGCTTTGAGACCTATATATTGTCGCTATTCTCGAATGTCGATCAGGCCGACGATGTGTATCTGCTCATGATGGATGCGGACGGGTTTAAGCAGATCAATGACCGGTATGGACATGTTGAGGGCGACCATGCCCTTCAGGTTATTTCCGCGGCGCTCAAGGGCGTCTGCTCGCCATCCGGCGGCTTTATTGCGCGCTATGGCGGCGATGAGTTCGTGGTGTTGCAGAAGGGGGCAACGGAGCATGACGTTGTCTGCTTGTGCTCGGCGATCAACGACGAGCTCGCACGCGCCGAGGTGCCGTACGCATTGCGGATGTCCATCGGTTACGCGCGCGTTGGCGCTGGTGTCGATACTTGGCAAGACCTACTTCGCGCCGCCGATGCGGAGCTCTACCGCGTCAAGGCCGAGAAGAAAAGGGCCGGTGTCCAGATACGCTAGAAAAAAGGGGCGCACGACCGTGTTTGGTCGTGCGCCCCTTTGCGTTGGCAGGGAATTAGTAGCGGCTGTCGAAGATGCGCCTCGTCTTTTTCTCGGAACGGGGCAGCTCGCCGAGCGGTACGGCAGTTGCCTTGGGTGTGCAGCCGATCTTGGCCTTAAAGACGGCGGCCACCTCGCGCTCGCATGCGTCGCGCTCGGCGCCCGTCAGCTCGCTTTCGAACAGCAGCTCAAGCACGTCGCGGCCGTTAACGGCCTCGATCATCACCTGGTACTCGGAGCTCGCGCCATCGACAAACTTAAGGACTTCCTCGATCTGGGCGGGGAACATGTTGCAGCCCTTGACCTTGATCATGTCGTCGGTGCGGCCCACCAGAGTGTCGATGCGCGGGTGGTCAAGGCCACAGGCGCATTTGCCGGGGATGATACGCGTCAGGTCGTGCGTGCGGTAGCGGATGAGCGGGGCGCCCTGCTTGCGCAGCGTCGTGAGCACCAGCTCGCCGACCTCGCCGTCGGGAAGCACCTCGCCGGTCTTGGGGTCGACAATCTCGCAGTACACGTAATCGGACCAGATATGCATGCCGTCATGCTCGCTGCACGAGATGCCGATGCCCGGACCGTAAATCTCGGTAAGGCCGTAGATGTCGAAGATCTCGATGCCCAACTCGTTTTGGATGCGCTGGCGCATCTTCTCTCCCCAGCGCTCGGATCCGATGACGCCGCGCGTTAAGTGGAGCTTGTCGCGCAGACCGCGCTTGGTAATCTCCTCGGCCAGCAGCAGGGCATAGCTCGAGGTCGCCGTGATGACGGTCGAACCCAGGTCCTGCATCATCTTGAGCTGCTTTTCGGTGTTGCCGGGGCCCATCGGAATGGCCATGGCGCCCAGGCGCTCACAGCCCAGCTGAAAACCGATACCTGCCGTCCACAGGCCGTAGCCCGGGGTGATTTGGATGCGGTCCTGGGGCGTAATGCCGGCCGTGCGGTAACAACGGGCAAACATCTCGGCCCAGTCATCCACATCCTGCTTGGTGTAGGGGATGATCACGGGCGTGCCGGTGGTGCCAGACGAGCTGTGGATGCGCACGACCTCTTCGTCCGGTACGGCCTGGATGCCCAACGGATAGGCTTCGCGCAGATTCGCCTTCTCGGAAAAGGGAAGCTGCTCAAACTCCTCTTGCGTGGTGATGCTCGCGATGTCGATGCCGTCGAACTTTTTGGCATAGAACGGCGAGCGGTCCTTGAGGGTCTGGAACTGTTTGGTGATGAGTTCAAGCTGCGCGGGTTGCATCTTCATGGTGTTCTCCTTGCGTTAACGGGAGGCGTATGTGGAGACGGAGGCGACCGCGATATCGATGGCGCGGTCGTTGAGCTCGACGAACTGCGGGCGCACGCTGGCGTGCATGGCAGCTCGGAGCTCCTCGACGGTAATGCCAAGGTCACTGATGGCGATGGCACTTGCCAGCAGCGCGACGTTGAGCGCCTTGGGCGAGCCGATTTGCTCAATGAGCGCGGTGTCGTCAACGAGCAGGCAGCCGGGAACGGCCTGCTGCAGGTACTCCAGGAAGGGCTCGGCGCTGTAAGCCTCGCGCGAGAGTGCCGCCGTCACAGGCTGTACGCTGCTCGTGGCGCTCACCAGGGCACCGCCGGGGCGCAGGTAGCCTAGGCAACGTACGGCCTCCGCGGGCTCAAAGGCGATGATGAGGTCGGCCTCGCCGTGGGCGATAAGCGGCGCGTCGACGCTGGGCTCGCCCTGGTTTGCCAGGCGCACATGTGACACGACGGAGCCGCCGCGCTGGGCCATGCCGATAGTCTCGGCGGTGCGCACGCGCCAGTTGCGCGTCTCGGCGGCCTGCGCGAGCAGCTTGGCAGCAAGGACGGTGCCCTGACCGCCCACGCCGGTAATCATGATATTGAGCATTAGGCTTCGCCTCCCTTCGCTGCCGTGGCGTTTGGACCGATGGCCCCAAACTTACAGACTTGCGTGCAGAGGCCACATCCATTGCAGAGGGTCGGATTGACGTGCGCGCAGCGTTGCTCAGCGTCCCAGGCGATGGCGGGGCAACCGATCTGCGTGATGCAGCGTTTGCAGCCGGTGCAACGGCTCTCATCGACGCAGAGCGCGGGCTTGGGTTTGCTCAGCGTGATGCAGAGACCCTCGCAAATGAGTGCCGAGGGACCCTCGTGCGCGACGGCGCGCTGGGCAGCTTCGGTCGTTTGCGCCGGGTCAAACGGGTTGGCGTGCTCGACACAGGTGACGCCCAGGGCGCGCAGCACGGCTTCGATTTTGATGGGCTCGGACTTGTTGCCATCCAGACGCAGGCCCGTTCCGGGGTGGGGCTGGCCGCCCGTCATGGCGGTGATGGCGTTGTCCAGCACGACGACGGTGATGTCATGGCCGTTGTAGACGGCATTGGCAATGCCGGTCATGGCGCTGGCAAAGAACGTGGAGTCGCCTACGAAGGCGATTTGCTTGCGCTCGGGCTCAGCTATCCCTAGGCCCTGAGCCATGGTAATGCCGGCGCCCATGCACAGGCAGGTATCGACGGCATCGAGCGGGGCGGCGTTGCCCAACGTATAGCAGCCGATGTCTCCCGAAAGGACGGCGTCGGTTGCACCGAGGGCCTTGAGCGCCTGCTTGATGGCGTAGAAGCTGCCGCGGTGCGGGCATCCGGGGCAGAGCACCGGCGGGCGCACAGGAAGTGCGGGTGGCACGGGAAGTGCGGCGTCGGCGCGCGGGGCAACGGCCTGGGCGGGGATACCGAGGTATGCCGCTAGGCGCTCAACCAGGTCGTCGACGGTGTTCTCGCCGCGTTCGGGCATGGTGCCGTCGAGCTTGCCACGCACGGTGTACGCCGCATGAGTGCGGCCTGCCAGGCGCAGCATCTCGTCCTCAAGGACAAAATCGAGCTCTTCGACGGTGAGGACTTGATCCAGCCCCTCGGCAAAGCGCTCGGCAGCCTTGGCGGGGAAGGGATAGGGAAGGCCGACCTGCATCAGGCGATAGGGCGGTACGGCGACGTTTTCTGCGGCGGCACGGCGTTCGATGATTGCTAACGCCTCGCGTGTGTAGGCGTAGCTGACACCACCGGCCATAATGCCCAGATGCGGCGCGGCGTCGCCATGGTTCTCGATGGGGTTGAACGAGTCTGTAGCCTCGCCGTTGGAATAGGCATCTGCAATCTGCGGCAGTCGCTCGTTGACCTCACCATGGGCGGCAAACGAACGGCGCGGGAAGATGACCCATTTGGGGTCTTTCTCAAAGGTGCCGGCGGGACGTGCGACGGTGTGCTCGGGCACCTCCAGATAGGTCGAGGCGTGGCAGACGCGCGTGGTGGGGCGTACGATAACGGGCGTGTGGTAGCGCTCCGAGATCTCGAACGCTTCCTGCATCATTGCGTAGCCCTGCTCCAGGTTTTGCGGATCGAGCACGGGGATCTTGGCGAACGCGGCAAAGCGGCGCGTATCCTGCTCGGTCTGGGAGGAGATGGGGCCGGGATCATCGGCGACAAACAGCACCAGGCCGCCCTTGATGCCAACGTAGTTAAGGCTCATGAGCGGGTCGGAGGCAACATTTAATCCAACTTGTTTGCAGGTAAAGAGGCAGCGCGCTCCTGCATACGATGCGCCTGCCAGCACTTCGAGCGCGGCCTTTTCGTTGGTCGACCACTCAACGTGGACGCCTTCGGCAGCACCTTGGGCCTTGAGTTTGGCAACCGTCTCGACCAGTTCCGTCGACGGCGTGCCCGGGTAACCGGCAACGACGCGAACGCCCGCTGCAAGCGCGGCATACGCAAAGGCTTGGTTCCCCATAACCAGTTTCTTATGCATCTGTTTCCTCTCGATGTCGCCGGCGCGTTACGGCAGGACGGGCGTCTGCCGCCGCGACTCGGTACGAAATCAACGAGAAACAGTGTACTCCATTAAACTAAAGTATGCGAACATCCCCTCTAAAAAGGCGCAGCTCGCTAGGCTTTCCTTGATTATCAACTTCATCCGAACACTTCCCACATTCATCCGTACATGTGCGGATGAATGTGGGAACCCGATACCC